>NZ_JBHMFC010000074.1:0-195646 GCF_042427585.1 Mariniflexile ostreae
GGCAACACTCGAAAAAGCTAATATAAAAGTGGAAGGCCTATTTCTGAACGCAGATGCAGGGTTTGACTCAAAAGATTTTAGAAACTCTTGTGAGAAAAAGGGTACCCATGCCAATGTGTGTTTCAACAAGCGCAATGGGAATACCGATAGGGACGAATATTTTGACCAAGAATTATATAAAGAAAGATATGCAATTGAACGGACAAACGCTTGGATGGACAGTTATCGCTCACTACTAAATAGATTTGACACAACCATTGCAAGTTGGTTGGGTTTCAACTATCTATCATTTATGGCAATATTCCTAAAGAAAATGAAAAGCAAAAAGTTTAAATGACCTCCACATAAAAAAAAGCCCTACATTCTAAAAAGAACGCAAGGCTTTTGTACGCAAAAAATCTATTTTAAATTATTTAATTTGAGGTTGATTCCATAATCTATAAGGATCCTTATACTGCTCCATTTGAGACAGCAGCAAGGCCTCCATTTCTGCAAGCTTATCAGCATATTTAGGATTTTCTGCTAAATCTGTCTCCATTTCATCTGCTCTTTTATGTTCTGGCAAGTATTCATTCGGGTTTTTGGCAATGTTAAAAAGTTGTGTTTCTCTTACCTTTCCATCCATAACATCGTACTTAATCAATTTCCAATCTCCTTTCTTAACGGACCGCATGCCCGGTTTTGTACCTCCAGCATATACGCCATACATCACATCTCTTACCGTTTCTTTTTCTCCTTTAAAAACAGGCACCATACTTTTACCATCAACCGTTTCGGGCGTATCTATCCCTGCTAAATCACATAACGTTGGCAGTACATCTAAAAGATACATATTGCCTTCTACTCGTTTTCCTGAAGGAATTCCTGGACCCTTCACTATAAAAGGCACACGCCAAGTATGTTCATACAAGTTTTGTTTGCCTTGTAACCCGTGCCTTCCAATAGCCATTCCGTGATCGGCCGTATAGATAATATACGTATTGTCTAATTCCCCCATCGCTTCCAACTTTTCAAGCACTTTACCCAGTTGGATATCTATGTTTTCTGAACACGCATACTCCCTTCCCAATTCATTTCTAATCGTATTCTCATCTCTGTTTTTCCATACACCTGACACCCGTTCTTCATCTCTAAGTTCTGGATGCCCATGAAAAAATGGATGCGCCGGAAGGTAGTTGTCTTGAAGTTGTGGTTGCTTAGCATTTGCGGGTGGAAGACTATTTTTATCCGTATGGTTTACTGCACCATATTTTTCTAATAATTCCGGAGTCCCATTACGCACGTCATGGGGGTGTGAAAAACCAAAGTAGATAAAAAACGGATCTTCTTCCTTGCCTTGCTCTCTATCTCCCAAATACTCTAAAACTTGTTTGGCATGCCATGCACTACCGGTCTCTTCTGTTCCGCCTCGTTTTGTAGCATCTCGCACTACAGAAAATTGCTTATTAGCCCCTGGGTACGAATTCCCTAACTTACACGTACGCATAGTTTTATAGCCTGCTCTATTAAAAACAGCTCCTATGGTTTGCTCGTCTAATTCATGTGCCTCTGTTTGTTGCTGAAACTCAGCACTGGGTGGTAAACGCCATAAACTCCGACCCGACATAATCATATGCCTTGAGGGTGTACATACAGCACCATTCATGGATCCCATATGCCTGGCTTGATCCACAACAAGCCCTTCGTTAGCCAGTTTGCTTATGTTTGGCGTTTCTAATATTGAATTTGGGTCATAGGTCTGTAAATCGAATGGTGACTGATCATCTACTAGAACAAACAAAAAATTTGGCCGTTTTTGTTCTTTTTCCGTTTCGTTTTTTGTTTCAGGCTTCTGCTTGCAACTCACAAAAAACAAAGATACTAGGCCTACTACTAAAAATGGTTTAAGGATGTTTTTCATATTTAAATATTGTTTATTTTGACTCATTACTTTCTATTCTTGTTATCTTATTCCCCACACGTTCTTGAATGCTGATTTTAAAATCTGATTGTTTAAAATTTTCAAATTTAACGTGTTGTGTTCGACCATCTTTTAAATAAACGGTTAATTCGTTTTCACTTTTACAGATTATTTTATCTATGTTACTTTCTCCTTGATAAGGTGCCACAACACTTAAAAACACGACTTCTTTTTCATTAACCCTTACGCCATAGGTGTTACGGTCGGGATTATTTCTAATGCCACGTTGGCTGCCACCAATTGGATAGTTACTTAACATAAGGTTTGCCTTCTTAGGCCATAACGAATAGACATCTAGCTTGTTTCCATTATCATTAAACACAACTTTACTGCCTTTATGGGTTTTATACCATTGTGCATTTTTAAAATACTTAAACGGCGAATCTGCATCTGTACTTAATTGTTCTAAAACCGAACCCTGTTTTTTAGCATCTTCGATAGATTCAAAACCAACGGGGTGCACCAACCAATCATAGGTGTGTTTTTTATCGGACTTCATATAATCGGCTATAACCACATAATCATCTGTAACAATGGCCATACGTCTTTGTTGTATGGGTTGAAAACCTTCATCATAATCGGTGTCATCCCAAGGCGGAAATTTTTCCGCATTCCATTTTGGAATTTTTCGCCATCTCGCATGGGTTTCTACGATACTGGCTTGCATCATATCCCCTTTAAAAAAGAGCAATTGTTCAGACGGCACAGCTTCTTGCTGTAACTCGTCAACAATAACCATGTTATGCGTCGCAGAGGTTTGAACACTTTCTTTGTATCCTGGTTTCCCATAGCCATACCACACCATTTCGGAACCAAAGTATTTATGGCCGTTTCTATCTAAAGCCACTAAACTCGCTCTATCAAAATGACCGTGCCACCCGCCATGAGTTCCGTATTTTAGATACGCTTGAATTTGATCTTTTGGATTGTTGGTTTTGGGCTGCGACCTTAAGGCCACCAGACCAACGTTGGGCAAAAAGCTAGATTCTGTTCTGGGATCTTCCACCTTTGGCAATTCGGGAACCCCGTACAATAAAGACACCCACGAATCTCTTTCCGTTTTATTAATGACCCAAGCTAAATCGTCTATTTTGTAGGCACGATACGCAAACTCATAAAACTCGTTAGGCTCCTTTAAATTGGAGTCATTAGTGGATACAACATAGGCGTTTTCATCCATCATTGGGATATATGGTGTTACCATGTCTTTTAAACCTATAGTGTTTTTTCCAGAAGGGCCCCAATTATCAAATTTCATTCCTGTAAACCCCTCTTTTACATCATCAAAATCTACACTCTTAAATTTTACAGGAAAACGCCTGTGATATAGATCCATTCCGTAATTTTCAAAGGCTTGAGCTACTAGAGAGTAACGCTGTGTAACCAAATAACAATAATTGGCCGTACCCTCAAACCACCAACCATCTGCCATAACCCCTTTACCTATTTGGTCTGCCATACCGCCATCGGCTTCTGTTAAAAACTCCACCTCTGGTATATCTTGTAAAAACAAGGCTACCACTATAGCCCCGGCATTCGCACTGGCCTGGTGGTTCATGATACCCAAGGCGTGCATATGACTTTTGTTTTGTTCCAGATAATAACGGAATGTAGCTTTTATGTTTTCTCGATTGGCATCGGTAAAACCAGGGGCATCAAAAACAATATCGCAAGCTGCTGCTAAAAACAAAAAGAAGTTACCTTCATGCACTTGCACACCATTGGTTGCAGCGCCAATAGACAAATAACCTTTATCTACATCGGTAACTGCCTTAATAAATGTAACTAGTTTTTCTCGATAATCAAGAAGTCCTGTTAATTTATAAGCCAAGGCCAACTTAAATGCTTTTTCACCATCACTAGCACTATAATTTAAACTAGACCACACTTTTGTTGGGCGCGGTTTTGTAACAATTTCACGCTTTGGAAATTCAAAACCATCCAGTTCTTTCAGCATATTATCTAAATTTGCTTTTGCCCAATCGTAATTTTTTATTTTTTGTTTGGTTTCTTCAAAAATAGAAGGAGTTGCCAACAAAAAAGGCCGTGGCTTAGTGCGTACTGAAGTAAACGCTAAAGTTTCCAAAGGTTTACCGTCTTTATCTTTTAATACCAGCACACTGGATTCGTACCCACCTATAGGAACCCGATCGCTAATAACCACAGAAAGTGTTCCTTTATAAGCTTTGTTAGGCTCCAATACCAGCTTTACATCGCTCAAGATATAGTTACACGCTAACGCTCTAGGCCTATCCATACTTAAATAAAACGTTTCTGTTGTGTGTTTTTTATTTTCCACATGAAATTCATATGAAATAGTATCTTGAGCTTGAGCTGTTTTTGTTTGTTGACTACTGCTTAATCTTTCATTTTTATTATTTGAAAAAGCTAACAAGCTTGTTAGCATTCCAAATACGAGTAAAAATAGTCTAGGGGTTATTTTCATTTTTAAATCATTATAAGTTTGGTGATTACACTAAAATATGTGGAATTATTAAAACTCCTTTTTATTACCACAGATACCTCACATCTGATGGCCATTGTTTGATATCTGTATAAATTTCATTTCCTTTTTTAAAGCTGTTATTCTCCATCGTAACATCGCACTTTAGCAGACCCATATCTATGTTTTTATTATCGAATGTGCTATTTATTACAAAAGAATCATTTACAGCTCGCCACATAGCGCCCCAAGTATTATTTACGATATTACAACGATTTAAAATCACTTTTTGGGGTGCATACTTTGGGTTTTCAGTGTAAAAATATTTGTTATAATAATCTTCACAAGGAAACCATAAAGCTACCCGCGCACATCCTGAAACATGGTATTTATGAAAAAACAAATATCCTGCTTCTTCATGATCTGCCTGTATTCCGTTAGTCTTAGTGTCTTTTATAGTACAACGTTGTGCCAATACATATTCACAGGACGTGTATTTATTTCCTTTACCCCTAATTGGATAAGACATATCGCAATCGGACTGTAAAATATATTTATTATACAAAAAATAAACATTGTGATATAAGCCTCCAGCCGAACCATTATACTGAAAATTACAATTATCCATCACGATGTTATCGGTTCTTTTCATATGAACACCTTGTGCAGACCAATCGGTTACATCTATATTTTGGAGCATAATACGGGTGTGCCTGCTTTCATTCCGCCCTCTAATAAGAATGCCGTTAGACTTTCCTTTTCGGGTGCCTTTTAAAGTGAGATCCTTTACAACCAGATCTGTTACTTGAGGCTTATCTTCTATATTAAAACCCGACCCTACCATATGGGGACCTTGTAAGAGTATGGTTTTTTCCCTTCCCTCTCCAACTAAGCTTATGTTAGATTTTAAGGTAAGCGTATGCTCTAAAACATGTGTTCCTTTTTTTAAAAACACAACACCGCCCCCTGCAGCATGTACCTCATCAACGGCGTGCTGAATGGATTGCCCAGGGGTTACCTTAACGACTTTGTGCAACCATTGTTTTGGATATTCCACATGCTTAAAACCATCTTGCCACTTCTCTGACATGATTGCGTATACTTCTGCCTCTACAATAACTTTTTTTAGTGCACCCAGACCTTGTTGCGCCCCTAACGTTAGCCCTAACCCAAGCATTATAAGACACATGACCGTCTGTTTTTTTATAGCATCCATTATAATCTAGTTTTTCTCTGTTTTGGTAAATTACTCTTTTTCCAACTCTTCTAAAGTCCAGTACCCCTCCTTATCTGCCGATTGTTTTCTAGCATTTGAAACCACTCTTTTATGCACACCATCTGCATCGTTCATAGCGCGCACATAGGTTAAAACATCTGCAATCCATGCATCACTATTTGTATTTAATGGCATCATAATGCCATAATCTTTCCCGTCAATTGGACCAATTAAACCATTCAGTAATATTTTACTCAACACGCCTTTATCCCCAATAACTCTAGGACTACCTATTAGTGTAGGTGCTATAACGCTCCCCTCTTCGGTTATAACCCCTTTTAAATCGGCACCATGACAGGTTATACATAATTGATTATAAGCATCATAACCTTTAACAATACTCTTTTTATCGCCGAGCGATCGATTTGAAATGCGTTCTTTTAATTGCTCTAATTTAGAATCATCTTTCTTTAAGCTTTCTGTTACAGCATGCGATACTATTTCATGATTCTCATATTTTGAATGAATAGTGTTTAAGAGGGCTGTTGCTTTTTCAGATTTACTATAACGCAAACTTAAAGCCAACTGTTTTACAACATCTATAGAAGCGTCTTGTGCAAGCTTATTCATATCTGAAAACAAATCGGTATCACCTGCTTTTAAGAAGTTTTCGCTCAATCTTATAGCAGTTGCCCTAACCCGTGGGTCCTTATCTGTAAATTTTTCTTTTATAAGATTTTTATCTACAACTCCTAGGCCTTCTAATGTCCATAGCGCGTGAACCCGTTCTATTCCAAAGTCTTTATCGCTATTGAACCATTTGTCCCAAAACGATTGGTTGTTCTGTACTAGCGCTTTTAATTCTGGCACAACAGAAAGGTCATCTTTTAAAATAATCAGTTTCTGAGCTGTATTACGGTACCATCCATTGGGATGCCCTAAATACTCTAATAATTCTGATGCTTTTTTACCTATTAAATTAGGTTTTTTATCTGGCTTGATATCTTTATGTACAATTCTGTAAATTCGTCCTTTACCTATGTTTTTATCTAAGCCTTTTCTAACAATAACGGGCCGAATGGCACTTCCTTTTTTGGTCCAGTTACTTTCTTGAATAATACCTCGATACATATCTACAATGTACAATGCACCATCTGGTCCTGTTTTAGCCTGTGTTGGCCTAAAATTCAAGTCGGTGGAAGCCATAAATTCCGCCTGATCGTACGCGTTATAAAGAACTCTTTTTCCGTCTTCCACCTTCACTTTTGCACGACGGATAAGTCTACCTACAGGTTCTGGAATAAACAAATCGCCATAGGTAGACGGTGGTAGTCTATGACCGCGAAAAATCTCTTGACCTGCAACACCTGTGAAATAATTTAAGGTATTATCTTCACGCAACCTTTTTGGGCCACCCTGAACATCTGGCGTTCCTACTATGGGCCAAGGCTCCATAAAGCCTTCAGACAGTCTCCCTTTTGGGTTATAATCGCCATACACAGCTGGCTGCTGAAAGCCATACGCTGGATTTTCGGCACCAGCAGAAGAATAGTACATAACCCCCATATCATCTTGCGTTAAGCCCCATTGGCCACTTGGCATGTTATCTAATGAATCTACAATAACCTCACCCTTTTTAAACTTAAAACGCATGGGGTTGTATGTTGTGTACACCCAGTTGTCTAAATTCCAAATCAGGCCACTTTGTTGGTGTTCTAGATTCCCGCCCCGACGCTCTGGATTATAATATACACGTTTTTTGGTATCGGCTACACCATCACCATTTGTGTCTTTATAGCTCCAAAGATCATAAGAATAAGTTTCATTAACGATGAGTTCGTTTTCTAGTGGCAAAATCATTCTAGGCAACATCAAACTATCAATAAAAACAGTGCTTTTGTCCATTTTACCATCACCGTCCAAATCTTCAAGCAATTTTATTTTACTAATAGACCTATTGGTTCCTGTTCCATCTACATCTTGCATGTAAGTATTCATTTCCGCCACGTACATTCTACCATTACCATCCCATGCAATGGTTATGGGTTCATCTACCATCGGCTCACTAGCCACAAGCTCTACTTCATAGCCCTCTGGCAAATAAAATGTTTTCATACTTTCTTCTGGCGAAAGAAAACGTGCAGATGCTTCTCTTACTATTTCCGGTTTTTCATATATTTTTTCTGAATACTCTTTGTTTTTGCAATTAAAAAAAACAAGAAGAATGCTTAATAAAGCGAGCTGATTTTTAAACCTCATTTAGTTTTAGTTTTAGTTTTAGTTTTAGTTTTAGTTTTTAAATATAGAGTTCTTTTTTTAGAATGAAATGGTTACACCCATTTAACCTTATAGATGTTGAGATATAGCCTGTGCTACTTTTTTTCCTTGCTCACTACTCCCTAAGGCATTATAATGAACATCTCCAGGGCCTTGCGCCCAGTGTTCTACGTTAGGCTTGGTAAATGCATATAAATCATTTATGGCAATATCTGGATACTTTGACAGAACATCCAAAGCAGCAGCATTAAATTTTATACTATCACCCACAAAACGCCCTTTAGCATGTTCTGGAACTGGAGTTGTTGTGGCAAAAATTAATTTAGCATCAGGCCACGTAGTCTTTAAATATTTGCAAATATTATGCAGATTTGTTTTATAGTCGCTTATAGAGGCGACTTGTTTGCCTGATTTATTTAAATTTTTCCCTTTAAGGTATTTTAAATCGTGTAAACCAATATTAAAATGAATGATATCCCATTTAAAATCCCAACCTGCCTCTAAAGTGGGCTGAAACATGGCCTCTTGCATCTTATCCATATGAGCTATAAAATCTTGACTAGCCCCCCCGTTTTTAAATAGCCGAATGACATTAGCCTTACTCTTTAAACACTCTCTAACTGTAGAAGAATACATTATAGAAATAGAATCGCCATAAATAAGCACGTGTGGCTTCCCTACTACAGGCTCTATATAATGGAAGGCATCTGTTTTATAAACCGCAGCAATATTTCCACATAATGCATCCCAGGCATTTTTACATACCATATGGTTGGTGCCCTTTGTTTTCTGAAAAGCATAAGCCCAAGGATGCAGGCCTACACCTAGCACACCTGTTCCTATAAGTTTTACAAAGGTTTTACGTTTCATATTATCCCTTTCTATTTAGACCATACTTTAATTTTATTCTCACCTATTTTTAAATTTTGAAAAGGGCCAACCCTAGGCGTTTCTGTATCTCTTTTATTTCCAAAAAAATCTTCATTTAACTCTATTGGCGATCCGTCTGCATTTTCAAATGGTGTTTCAGATTGTATAGCCATACCCATTAATGGCGTATCTACAATCTGTGTTCTTACATTCTGAAAACTCTCATCTACCGTGATATTTAGATAGTAACCATCGGTTTCTTCTATTAGTGAAATATTAGGATTTAAAGTTCTGTTTTCAATCGCATTCGATTCGATATTGGACGGTAATGCTTCATTTAAATAGAGATTTGCATCAATATGCATAGGAAACTTCTGCTTATTAATTTTGTTCAAATTCCCAGAGTATTTCTCTTCATTTTCGATGGTAGGAAAATCAGAATAGGCATCCAACCCGCTGTATTGTCCTTTATCTAAAGCCCCTTTAAAAGCAAAAATATTGTTATAGAAACGATCGTCTCCAAGGATAATCGTCATTAAACCCATAACTTGCGTAGAATGTGGAAAATGATAATGTGTAAAACGGTTGCCCGCCTCACGAGTTTGAATTTTTCCGGCCATTAAATTATTCACAATAGCCGAGCCTTGAGACGCATTTAACAAGGATAAGTCTGATAACAAAACATTGTTATCTATAATCATTGGTCCATGATTAACCTCTATAAACAGATCCTCGCTATTAGAATTGTTATATAATAAATTTCCAGTTACACGAGCCCCTTGCGCTTGCCAATCTAACCAAATCCCTCTAAAATTATCGTGAATAAAATTATTTTTAATCACTACATCTATAGCCGCATGAAGCTTTATCCCTCCTACTTCCCAGCCTCCAAATTGACGCTTTACATTTATATTATAAATTTCATTATTACTTATTTCGCTAAATACACATCCCATGTGACCAATGATACCGCCTTGCTCACAATCTTTAATAATATTGTTTCTTATAATATGCGAACCCACCATCTCTTTAGACCAGCCAAGTTGCAACGCTTTAAACACCACTTCTCGCTCTCTTTGCGTTCCGTGTTTTTGTTTGTTTATAGTCCATAAATTATGACCAGAAGCCCGCTCTTTTCCTATTACGATTCCTGAGCATTTAGAATCTGATATCACATTATTCTCAATAATCCAACCTTTACTCCAATTCGGACCAATTAAACCTTCTTGTTCTGCTGTTGGTGGTGCCCATTGTGTAGCCGCTTGACTTAGATGAAACCCACGAACTGTGATGTAGCTTATCCCTGTTTTTTTAGGAAAAAAAACTGTTGGCCTTACATTTATTTCCACCAATTCCTTATTCGGGTTTAGGCCATTAAAATTAGCATAAATAGTAGTGGTTTCTGAAGTACTTTCGGTATACCATTTGTATTTAGAGCCTTCAACATCTTTAGCTCCTTTTAAAGGTGTTTCTTCAAATACTTTAGACAAGCTATCAATCTCATAAAGGGATTTTCCGTTTATATACACCTCACCTAAATGATGCTCTCTACCGTTTTTTTGATTTAACCAATCGCCATTTAAAAGTTCCTGATACGGATTAAAATCTCCAAACATGGCATTGTTTAAAACCACTTTCCATACAGACCCCTTATGCTTTTTCCATGATTTAATTTCCTCTGACCCTTTTATCCAAACCTCTTCATTTTCGGCAGCTTGATATACAATTCTATGGATGTTATTATACCCACCGTTCGATGGGTTTACCCATTCTCTATACACGCCTTCGTGAACCGTAATCACATCTCCTGGCAATGCGATTTTCGCAGCTTTAGAAATGGTTTTAAAAGGTGCTTCTTTAGTCCCTTCGTTAAAATCGCTCCCTGCTTTAGAAACATGATACTCTTTAGCATGAACTGCCCATGACAACAAAAAAACCAATACTATTCCCCAACTTTTAATTAAACTCATCGTCATCTTATTTTAATCTTTAATTATATTTTTTCAACCGTTACATAATATGCTCCCAGCACTTCTTTTGTATCTAAAGTAAACCAGGTTTGGAGTTTGGTTTCTCCCTTTTCAAGCGCTACAGTAAATTCTACAAATTCTTTATTAGGATCGACAACTTGAGATAATTCGATATCTTGAATACTGATTTTAGCCTCTTTAATATGCAGTACTTGACCAACTTTACTTGCCCGTACACTGGTTCCTGGAATTGCAGGCCGTATGGGGGCTTCCGCATTTAAGGCGAAACCAGTTTCTTCTGGCCAGCGACGAAGTTTTAAATTATACGTGCCACTTTCGTTCACCCTTAATAACCAGTAGCCATTATCGATATAGCCTGACCGTATATGCCTTTGGTGCCATGGACTTGCCACTGCGTTGGTATGCCAATCATGGCTATATAGTGTTAATGGATTTTCTGCTGTATGCCCAATAATTATATAAGGTTGGTCTTTATAACTTGGGGCTATTTCATCCCACCACGCATCGTATTCTTTTTTCAACTCCACCATTTTATCAGGATGTTGTTCTGCAATGTTAGTTCGTTGTTCGGGATCCGTATTCAAATCGTAGAGTTCTTCACCGTTTATAAGTCTCCAATTGGCTTTCATTAATGCCGTTCTTCTCCACGGCTCAGGAACTTCGATGCGCTGAGAATTCACAACAATCATTCTCTCTTTAAACGCTTCATTATCTCCATTCATTAAAGGAACTAAGCTTCTCCCATCAAAATTTAAGTCTTCTTTAATTTCTAAATCACATAACTCTACTAGGGTTGGTAAAACATCATAATGCGCCGTTAGTTCGTTTATGTCTTTGCCAACAGAAATACCACCATCTTTCCAATGCACAAATAGAGGAACGCGATGTCCGCCTTCATACATGCTGGCTTTTATACCTCGCATTCCAGCATTATAGCCTTTAGCTATAAAACCATCCAGCCTGTCGCCCCCTTTTTCAATTTGTGCTCCTGCAGAGGTTCCATTATCTGTAGTAAAAATCAAAATGGTGTTGTCCATAAGGTCCATGGATTTTAAATACGATACCAGTTTACCAATATTTTCGTCTACATTGGCTATTAACCCATAAAATGCTGCATTAGGAACATCCTCATTGTCCTTATAGGGATTTGAATATTTATCATCAACAAAGTATGGCGTATGCGCTGCATTAGTTGATAAATAACAAAAGAAAGGTTTGTCTTTATTTGTATTGATATATTTTTTAGCATTCTCGAACCAGACATCTGTACAAAAGCCTTCATACTGTTTTAAGGTACCGTTATGCCAATAAGTATCATCAAAATAATCGTTATCCCAGTAATCCGTGGTTTGCTCAATACCACCACCGCCATGAACTAAAACCTCATCAAAACCTTTATCTCCTGGTCGGAAGGGATAATTATCGCCTAAGTGCCATTTACCAAAAATCCCTGTGGCATAACCATTATCCTTAAAAACATGAGCCATAGTGGTTTCTCGTTCTAAAATTAAGGAACGCCCGTTTACCGTGTGCCAAACCCCTGTTCTATTTGGGTGATGCCCAGTCATTAAAGCTGCTCTTGTGGGAGCACAAGTAGGAGCAACATGAAATTGTGTAAACCTAGTACTTGAATCATGAAGCGCATCGATATTTGGTGTTTTGATGTGCTGATTCCCTAAAGCCGCAATGTCACCATAGCCTTGATCATCAACCATAATGAGTATAACATTGGGTTTTTCTTTTTTCGTTTCACTTTTTTTTTCTTCCAATTTACAGGACACAAAAGCAAAAAAGCAGAATAATAAGATAAAATTTGAGACCTTCATTTTTATTAAAGATGAAAGAGTTTGATTTTTTTTATTAAAACTGAATTCCATAGTAACTATTAATATTAAAAAAGTATATTTTATGACTTACGAAACTAATTTATTTAAGAATATTGGAGTATAACTTATAGCTCATATGGTATAAACTATTGACTTTTCTAATAAAACTAAGCGAAGAACGACACCAATAACCAGTTAAAGCAAGCTATAAAGGTTTTTATATAAAACGCTTATTACAGCATATTAAAATGATTTGTGCTAGAGGTATTCCTTGTTGTTTATACCATATAAAAAAAATTTGCCGTCGCCATCTAGAAACGACTCCCATATGGAACTTATATCAACTTCAAAGTTGTCCTCAATTTTTTTTGTAATATATCTAGATAAAGCTAAATGTTTCAGTATTTAAGAGCTTTACTTTGTAAAAATAAGCCTACAAGTTAAATTACATAAAAAACATGGCATAACTTAAAAGTGAATTAAAGTTATGCCGTATTTAAGATAATAAAGCTAAATTTTAA
The DNA here is from genome assembly GCF_042427585.1 of Mariniflexile ostreae. Lineage (NCBI taxonomy): Bacteria > Pseudomonadati > Bacteroidota > Flavobacteriia > Flavobacteriales > Flavobacteriaceae > Mariniflexile > Mariniflexile ostreae. Next base: position 13,105 of record NZ_JBHMFC010000074.1, read on the forward strand.
CTACTTTTTTAGTAATTGTTTTTAAGCCATCATTAATTATTAAAACATAAACCCCTTTTTCAAGATGAGACACATTAAGCGACAGGCTATTATTATGTATGGGACTTACTTCCATTACTTTCTGACCTTTTATATTATATAAAGCAACCTTAACATCGCTACTGTTTAAATTTTCATTTGGTAATAAAAGAGTAAGCTCTTTAGCAACTGGATTAGGAAATACCCGTATACTTTTATCGATTAAAACCGGCTCTTTTTTAGATAATAATGGTGATGTAAAACTAAACCAATTCACATTAAATATAGACCCTGCTCTTGAGCTTTTAAATACAAAATAAACATCATGAACACCTTCTATTCCATTTTGGATAGTTATAGAATCTGTGCCCCAATTTTGCCAGCCCCCTCTATTCGTTACGGGTATGCTCGCTATTAATGTGCCTGTTAAATTACCCAATCGCACTTCAATATATCCCCCATCATACTTACTAGCGGTTCTAGCATGTATAGATTGCATACCTGTAACATCAATACCATTAAATTTCACCCAATTATCATTTTCAATATAACCTATATTGGAACCGCCCTCTGAGCTCGTTTCTGTTTGAACGCCCAACATGCTATCGTAGCACTCTGCCTCCATTAGTGCAGCTGTTTTTGGGCATGAATTATCAATATCTTCACAATTATCAAAAGTTAATATTACGTTGTTCGTTCCATGATCTGTTACGGTACCTCCTCCACAACTTTTTATGGTATTACCACTTGTTGAGGATTCCAAAACAATATCATATTCTGTTTCATTAGTAATAGTAGAATTATTTCCCGATACAACGATGGCACGTGTTTCACTTGTATCTAAAGGGCCGTCTGTACGATGAAAGACGATATTATGGCCATTCCCTTGAACATCAGCCAAATTATGCGGCCCTATCGCATTAGGCGAGGGGATAATTGTCATTTCAATATTTTGATTAGAACGATTTAAACGGAAATCGCTTAAAGGAGCAAAAGAAAAGTTTCCACTTGACCCCGCAATTGTACCACCAGAAGGCAAGTTAAAGTTCGTATCACCACAATCTATGGCTTTACTATTGATTACTGTAGCACTAGATGCCAAATAAAGACGAATACCGCCTCGCATTTGTTTTACTGTACAGTTTTCTACAGTAACACTTCCTGTATTATTATATGAGCGAATTCCATCTTCAGAAAGCGGATACATAACATCATATGGGATAGGATAGGATTCTACAAAAGGAAGTGTTCTATAATCTTCTCCAGAAGGAAAGGTATAATTTGTTAAATAAGGCAGATCATAAGTTTCCGTATCATTATACATGTCGTCACTAAGGCGCATACGACCTTCTACATAACAGTTTTTAATTATCGTTTCTGTAGCGCCATTTTGCATAAAAATACCATGACCAAAAGCATAATGATACATGGTAACACTATCCAACGTATTTCCAACACCACCACCATCTACTCCAGTAATAAGAATTCCACAACGCTTATTTAACCCAAAAGTATTTGTAGAACCTATTCCATATTGGCTTCCATAACCATAGGGAAAAGACCCTTTAACAATCATTTCAAGACCATCTACCAGGTTTCCATTTCCAGTAATAGACATCACAGGATCTCCTTTTAACCCATATGCTAAATGGGCTCTATCATTATTATAAGCACTAAAATCGGTAACCTCTTCTAAACCGCTTTGATAATAGTCTTCAATTGCTCCATTACGAAGTTCATTATTATCTCCAGAAATAACAAAATAAACTTCACGAATAGAGCCTACTAGGGTTTTAATACGCACTCCCGTCATATCAATTATATTATTGGAGCCCGAGCAAGTAATCACTCTTGAACCACTAGGCAAGTCTTCGAGATTATAGTTGCCGGCTGTAAAGACAATGTTTTGATTACTGTTTTGAACAGCCGTACGAAACTCTGCCAAAGAACCAACAACGGTTTGTGCCTTAATATGTTGAAAAACAAATAGCACAGACACTATAAAAAATATTCTAAATAAATAAAGTTGTTTCATAATTAGTTGTGTTTTGATTATTAGGTTAATACAATATGATCCACAAACTATAACTAACTTTAATTTAAAACCTTACAAGCATTAACTTTTAAAATTATATCTGTAAAATTATAAACTCCATTTGCATCCTTATTAGGAGTAAATTTTTTGAACAGGCGCATTTAACGGTTCCTTCTGGTGAAAGAAGCTAAAACTTAAGATTAACGCTACTTAACGAACAAGCTTACAGCGCCATCTTGATTAACACTTGAAAGCCCTTGCGTTTTAGAGCTTATAACAATCCAATTATCAATATTATCGAATACTCCTGTAAATAAAAAACATCTCTTTACAAATAGACATATTTTTTATTTTTTTACAACTTTTTAGTTAGTTATAGTTGTTCAATAAAATTAACTATTACAAAATCAAATCATTATAAATTATGAATCCATATGGTTAACTTAAAACCCATTTACACCTTCATAATCTGGTTTAGTACCATTCCACACTAAAGATTACAAAACAAAACAGGCGGTCTTTTTAGACCACCTGTTTTGTAATTCTTAAAAATTTAAATTTAAAATGACGTTTGAAACAAGAATCAATTTACTTGCTCTATAAGCACCAAGCTCCAAGGAGCCAATTCGCGTTTAATTTTAACCTCTCCTTTTTTATTGGCCGTAAACAACTCCGTCTTTAAATTCTCTGCATATTGCTTCATTACTTTTATCTGCTCTCGTGTAGGAGGCTCTGGTTTCCCCATAGACTCCCAATAATTAAAAATGTTTCCACTTTCGGAGTCTAGCACTTCTACTTTAAACATCACTCCTGGCTTTAAATCTGAAATGGTAAAATCTAATTTACGACTTTCGGCTTTTTCGTATTTATCTATTTTCTTAATACTTGAGGGCACAGCTTTATAATGATCTTCAGGGTAATTATAAGCCAAAGCCACTACTTTACCATCACCTGATTTCTTACTTACAAACAAATAATCATTTTTATAAAGCTCTTGATCCCCTAACTGATGTAACATCCGGTATGCATGATAGGATGGTTTAACTAAACCTTGATAATTTATCATTCCAAAACCACCATGAAAGATACTCTCGCCCCCTCCTTTTTCTTCAAAAATATCTGTAAACGTCCAGAATGCTAAAGAGTTGGTGAGTCCAATACAATCTAAATTCACTTTAGCAATGTACGCTGCCGGAGGCAAGAAGTCGTGCATAGCATCTCTACTATTTGGGCTGGTGTTCCACTCTGTTAAATGAATCTCTGCATTTGGATAGGCACTTTTCTTTACCACGTTGTTAAGCCACTCGATATCTGTTTTTGTAGAATTCACATTACGAGAAAAATCTTTTCCTTTACCTGTTGTTGGGTTAAAGGGATAATCGGTTGGGTATGGGTGTGTAGATACAAAATCTACAGGAAGGTTTTCCTTCTCGCAGTAGCTTAAAAAATCTTCTATCCAAGCCCCTTTCCATTCTAAATCGTTAATGTTTTCTGCAGTAAATGTTATAAGGTCCCCACTTCTACTTTCTACTTCCCCATCGTAACGACCATCTGCAACAAAATTACTACTGGAAGGCCCTCCTACTTTTAAGCGATTATCGACAGCCCTTACAGCCAAAACCGATTGCTTATACAACTCAAAATATTGTGATTTCGTGCCATCAAAAAACCCATAATGCAGGTTAGGTTCATTCCAAACTTCAAAATACCATGTAAGAACCTCATCAATACCATAACGATCCACACAATGCTGAGTAAAAGCTTTAACGAGATTATGCCACTCACCAAATTTAGAATCGTCTGGTGTGATATTGGCTTTCCACCAAAACTGTGTTTTACTATCTTCGGCAGCTAAGGCTGTTGGGAAAAAGGCCAGTTCAACAAAAGGCTTTACATTAAGATCCAACATTCTATCAAACAAATCATCTATATATTGCCAATTGTACGAGTATTTTCCATCCTTTACAAATACAGGAAACATATCGTCATGGAATATACCATGAAATCTTACATACTCAAATCCGCAATTCTCTTGCACCATTTCTAGCTGCTCTAACCACCCAGCACGCAAGCCCTCATTAGCACGTCCTGCGCCGACACTTTTGCTCCAAAAGTGTTCGAATTTATCGCCAGTAGCAGATGCTTTAACATGCACTTGTTTTTGTGCGAAACCAAGTTGAACCATTAAGGTTAAAACCCCTGTTATAAGTATTTTTCTCATGTCTATATTACGTTTTAATAATTGTAGCGGTATAAAAGGTTTAATTTTCATCTTCAAAAACTTGTTCTAATTTTATATAATCCACAGCTAATTCTCCTGCTGAAGGTTTCCAGTCGGATCTGAATATCCGCACTAGGTTGTCTCCAGCTTTCAATTCAACAATTCCGAAATCGATTTCACGAAACGTTTCCGATTGAGGAAAAACAAATTCACTGTATTTATGGCTGTTTATTAATACATCATGGTTTGACTCTCCTTCGGGTGAAGCATATCTTACCTTAAAACGAAATTTTGATGGTTTTGCTACCTGTGCCAACATAGACACATGGTCGTACGGATTATCAAAATTGGTAACATAGCCTTTGCCACTGTATCCTTTTATCCACGTATCAACAAATACATTGTACAAGCTACCTCCAGCTGCAAAGCCGTTTTCTGCTTCTAAATGAATGGTCGTTCTAGTGCGCTTCGCAAGACCTAAACCCTTTTTTGAAGGCACAATCGGGATAATATTTCCTTTTTTATCATAATTTAAATAATCGGCCATTACAGAGCGCGTTTCACTTAAACCGCCCGACAACCAAGCACTGTGATAAAACATCATATCTTTTCCTTTATACGTTACAGTACCGCCGTGGTTGGTACCACTCTGACCTTCAAAATCATCTATAAAACAATCTTTAAACTCATAAGGTCCTAAAGGTTGATCTGCCACAGCATAAAACATTTTCTGTGGCCAACGTCTTGGGGTTAAACCAGGATAGGTTAAGTAATATTTCTCTTTATATTTATGAATCCAAGGCGCTTCAAAAACATGTGTTAATTGCGCTGTAAGGTCTACATAGGTTTCTGGTTTAATAGACATCAAGTCTTCGTTTAACTCTGCTGCAAAGCATTTGCGGTCGTGCCCCCAATATAAGTATGGCGTGCCATCATCATCTATAAAGACAGCTGGATCCTGACCAAATTCCACACCTTTAACATAGCCTAAATCGGTAAAAGGCCCTTGAGGCACATCACTACGTGCAATTCCCGTTCTAAAAAGCCCAATTCCAGCTTCTTTCATGCAATACACCAAATAGTATTGCCCTCTGTAGTAAACTGCATCCATGGCCCAAGCATGACTCTCTGCCCAATCTACATTTTCTAAGTGTAAAACCCGCCCGTAATCTGTCCAGTTTACCATATCGGTAGTGGAAAAAGCATGATAATCTGTCATACCATAATGGTTGTTTGAACCTGGCTCATCACGTGTTGTGTATACCCAAAGCCTGTCGTCCTCTGGCCAAACATGCGGTGCAGGGTCTGCTGTATACATATGGGTAAATATGGGGTTTTGAGAAAACCCGAATACGATATTAAAAAGCGCGATTAAAAATATTAGGTTGTTTTTCATTTTCAATAGTTTTATTCGTAATTAAACTTCACACTAAAGCATTAACGTTTAGTCACTTTTACATGCATTCCTTTATTTTCTATAATCTCACCATTAGTTTTTATGATGCTGTTTTTTGCCTGTTCCCCTATTTTTATAGACATCCCTGTGGCGTTAATCAGATTTAAATTTGTGGTTTCTGCTTGCCCAAATGGCGACATCGCTTCTCCGTGCTCTGGATGTGTATATCCCAAAAGAATTGGTAAATCAGCTTGGCGCTGTGTTTCGTTTTCACTTCTTAACACCACCGTATTATTTTCACCTTGAATGGTTGCTAGTGCATGCACTAAACGATCGGATTCTGCTGCATCAACAATTAAGTCTACATTTACATTACTACCTTCTACAAATAATAAAGGTCCATAATTGGCATCGCCTTTACAATTTTTAACCACGGTATCGTCGCCTATCCAATAGCCTCGTTCTGTACCTATAGTTTCACAATTTTCCAGAAGTGCCTTATTAAAACGAAGTTCGAATCCGCCACGGGTGTTTTTAGCTATACAGTTTTTAAATGTTATGTTTTCGCATTCACCATATGTTCGAAATCCATCTTCACAAAGCGATTTCATATAACCAGAAGTTACAACATACTCTCCTTCACGATTTTGCGTCCAAGTCTTAAAATCCACATCGAACGCCGGCCCTGATGTTTCTGCCAAAACATCATCTGTGGAGCGCATTTCGCCTTCAGCATAACAATCTTCGAAATAGACATTCTTTGGATTTTGTTGAATAAAGAAACAGTGTCCAAACGAACGATTATAGATCTTACATCTGTAAAGTTTGGTCTCGTTTCCTGTAACCAAAAGAGCACTATGCTTTCGATGTTTTATGGTGGTTTCTTTTTGCTTTCCTTTTCCAAATAAATCGCCATACCCATAAGGATAAGAGCCTGAAACGTATAAGGTAATCCCTTTAAGACTATTTGCTTCGCCTGCAACCTGAAGTACCGTACCTCCAAGTGATGTTCCTTGACCGATGCATCTTATGGTGAGTCCTAGAAAAGAATTATTTGAACCACTAACTAAAAATTCATCAGAATGTATTGGTGGATTTAATACTGTTCGAATTTCTGTATCTAATTCGATTTCTACGCCTTCAAGATTAAAAACATTATTACTTCCACTAAAGGTGATATACTGATATTGTTTGTTCGCACGACGCTCTTGAAGAATTTCAGGTGTTAATAAATCAGTTAACTTATATACACCAGGAGCCATAGTGATTGTGTGTTCGCTTTCTGTCGCATATTTTGCTAACTCTTTTAGACTACTGATTTTTATTTCTGAAGCGTTTAAATTGCTACAGAAAAACAGAAGAATGATGATTATACTTGATACTTTTTTCATTGTAAATTACAAATTGTTTTATCGTTTTCCTTATGCTATTGCAAGTATAATCACTCCTACGACATTTGAATATAAACTATGAATCATTTGCAATAACTTAAAATCCATTTAAAAAAATCAAGGCTAAATGGGTCTCTTTTAGCCTTAAAACCTGTAACAAATCAAACTAAATTTAAAAGAAAGGCTGTTAAAATAGACATTCTAAAAATTCAACTTTTATTAGTCATGAAATGTTGTTTCACGTCTTACTAATACTCCGTTTTTAAATTCTTTTACAATAACTTTTACATTACCGCCATCTTGTTCCATATCTTCTATTGTGATATTTTGCACACGTCCATCGGTTAACCTTACAGTCAATTCATTTTCACTTTTAGCTTCAACCGAGAACACCAAAGATTCATTTTCGTAAGGTTCGATTACAGAAAGATAACGTGCTTTTTTACCATGCGTTCTAACCGCCATAGATTTTAGTCGAGAGGCTTCGTCTCCTAATGGAAAATCTCCGCCAATTGTCGCTTCAAAAGCAACAGCACCCAAACCAGAAAGATCTAAACTAATGACTCCTTGTTCCTTACTATTTTCAGGCATTGCAGGTGTAGAATTCTCCATTGGCGCACCGCTAATTTTAATCGGGCCATTATAGTAATCTTTCCCTTTAGACTCAGGCTTCAATATATTTTTATATGTCGCGTTTAAATCTGAGACATACACTACAGATCCATCTGCTTTCACTAATCGTGCATCTCCCCAAAACAGGGTGTTATTTTTGTTTTTCGCTTTAGTTAATGTGGTAAGCTCTAAGGTTTTCTTATTATTAAGGTCTACTTTCACTGCTTTACTTCCTAAAATCCAAGCTCCAGTACTATCATTTACTTTTAATTGATTATCGGTTTTTACCGTATACCAAAGTTGTTTGTTCACAGAGAAACTTTCGTTAGATGTACCAATCATAACCTCAGCTTTACGTGGCCATGCATTGAACACATCTATTTTAAGCGCGCCTTCTAAACTGTGCGGCAAACGCACACCTTCGTTATCGCAATCTTCACCCCAACACATTTCAAATTTTGTACGTGATGTCCCTTCGGTGGCATACCAATTACTATCGGTTATAAACTGAGCACTACCAAGAGCATCTGTACTCATTTGATTGGTGTGTTTTATAAGTGTAGTCTTATCCGATTGAATTCCTTTAAAGCCTTTAGCTTGAAACATCCAATCGAATTGATGCTCTTTCTCTCCTTTTAAATAATCGGCCAACAGCACATAATCATCTAGAACAATCATCAATCTGCGTTGAAATACAGGTTCGGTATAGCCAGTTACCGCACCATAATCGGGAGCGTTTTCTGGTACATTAATAGAGCGGCCTTCTTCCCATACTTTTTCAGCAAAAGTTTGTTCTGTATTGTAGTGAATTCCTCCATACGGGGGGTAGCTCCATCTTGAGTTCGTTTCTACAGCAGTAGCTTGCATCATCTCTCCTGAATGAAAGAGCGTTCTATAATTCTGAACCGGTTCTTGCATTTTTTCATCTACAACCACCATGTTTTTATTAATTGATGTTTGCTTTAAGAACTTATACAAATAACTTCCGTAGCTATACCAATACATTAAGGTGCCGTAAAAACTACGGCCGTAACGCATCATACTTACCAAATTTGTTCTATCAAAATGACCATGATACCCACCATGTGATCCATAATGCATAGTCGCCTGAATTTGCTCTGATTGCTCACGTCCTTTTTTCTGAGAGCGCAACTGCACAATTCCCATATTATCGGCATATGCAGATTCCGTCATTTTTTCAGATACTACTTCTGGTAAATCTGGCACTCCGTACAATAAGTCTCGTTTTTCACTGCGCTGAATGATAGCCGCATATTCTGGATCTCGATATAAATAATAGGCCAGCTCGTAAGGCTTTCCAGAAACCATATCTTCAACAGCATCATTCACGGCTGGTAAAACACCTCTAAAATCCAGATATGGAATGGCAGCATCCCACATATCTTTTATACCTATATTATTACGTTCTATGCTTCCCCATTTTTCAAATTGCATCCCGTACAGTCCACCTTGCCGACGACTTGCTAAAAGAGAAAAATGCGGTGTTGTCCCTATTGGAAACTGTCTGTTTGTAAAATTAATACCCCAAGGTTGCAGGGCAATCGCAATTTCAGAGAATTCCATAGCCACCCAAGTATTATATCCAACGGCACATTCGTACCACCAGCCGTCGTTCATGATACCATGTTCTATATGTTTATAGACGCCCGTAGGCCCTTCTAACAATTGATCAATAAGACACCAATCTTGAAGGTTTAGCGCACAATACACAGCTGCAGTAATTTCTGCCACATTCCAATTACTAATTGCACCACGCTGATTTCCTGTTATCGTGCGGTTTACAAACAATCTAAACGTCGCTTCGGTACGTTTATGGTCTTCGGCAGTAAGCAATTTACTGTCACGAATTAAGTCGTACATCCTTCCTACACCTTGCCAAAATTTCCCTTCGGCTACAAACGAATTCCCTCCTCCAGCAAGTGTTGCACGGTACCCAGTATCTGGGTCAATTAGTCGCCGTAATACAACTAAGCATTTTGCTGCATAATCTTCATTTCCAGTTAACTGATATGCAATAGCACAATCGTACTCTTTGCTTCCATTCGAATTATAAACAGCTTGACCGAGCACACTGCCATCCTTTTCTTCTAATTTATTTCCGTTTGAAGGCTCCCAACTTTGGGCTTTTCGTTCATATTCAGCCAAAGCCTCTTTAGCCCAATCGTAATCTTTTATTTTATCTTTAACGTGTTGCCATTTCTCTTGTGTAAACACAATGTTTGGTGTTTGTACACGAACTGCAGTTGTAAACTCCAATGTCGTTACCGAAGCTCCTTGTCCGTTAGCAATCGCTTTAACCACTTGCTGTTCTCGAATTCCCTGCGGTAAATGAGCAGGAACGTTTACTGTTAATTGAATTTGTTTTTTATCGCCTGGCGCTAATTGCACTGTAGAAGTAGATAGCATTGCCTCCATAGACTCCCAACCTTTAGTCTCAATACGCAACTGGACTGCTTGAGCCTGATTGGTAGTATTCCCAATTTCCATATCGTAAGTCACTTGCTTTCCAGCTTCAATAGCTTTCCCTCGAAGTTCTGCCTCTACATAATGTGTTAAACCTTTGGTTACATTTACATTTCTGATTTTATAATCTGAATTTTCTGCTGAAGACGCCGTTAATAACACATGTTTAATGGCATACAGAGTTCCCATTTTCTGTCCAGAATCAATATTGAACATCTCCCAAGGAATATAGACGTTTCGTCAGCCTTGTCCCGAAAACTGAATTTTTGCTGTACTAATAGGCTTAAGTTCTTTATAGTCTAAAGAATCAACTTTTAATAGTGCTGTAACTGCTGTAGTCGATTCGTTTTTCACATACACTTCAAAAGACAAACCGCTATAAGGTGTCCAATCTGCAGCATCTCCAAAATAATCACGCATGATTCCAGGAAAATACACTCGGTTTTGATTAGAATAAGTATAGGAAATAGTATCCTTGTTTTTTACGATAGCTTCATTCTTTTTCACTTTAGAAACACCCGTCCAATCGGAAAAATCAGAATTCCCAATCGGTATTCCTGATTGTGCTGTCAAAATTAAAGAGAAAAACGTTAGGCAAAGTGCAATGTAATATTTCATTTTAAATGTGTGCGTTATTATTCTTTACTTAAAAGTTTTATTGCTTTAACCTTATTATTCGTTCCTGAATCTTTAATTTTCCCAACAGATTTTCCTGTAACGCTACTACTTTTATCGGATAAAACAACTGGATATTGCGTAAGATTATGTATTTCAAAATCAAAGCCTTTAAAGTCATTTTGATTTGGCAGATTACCGTGTAATAATCTGATGTTATTTTTATCTCCACCCACTTTAATTTTCAATCCTTTTTCTAGTGCTTCACTAGAGCCACGAAATGTTATTCTATGCTTACTCCCACCAATATATGCCACATTTCCAGACCCATTATAGTAAGGTTCTTTAGAGGGCAAGAGCGTAATGTCGGCATGATATGCTTTATCCCTTTCGTATGTGGAAGCGTAAGCAGGGCCATGGGTAACATCGGCTTTACAGTTCACTAAATCACCAGAACCTAACGAAAAGCCGTTTTCACAACCTATCGCAACACAACCTTCTACTCGTTTTTTTCCTGTAGCATGTGCAATAGTAACACCTGTTCGCATATTTTTTACAGTACAATTCAATACCGTTACATTGGAAGTGCCTCTTTTATAAACCTGTCCATCTATTATCGTTTCCCCTCCATCATAAGCACGAATACCAGCTTCGCCAGTACTTAACATATAGCCTTTTGGGAGTCTATAGCCCCAAACCGTCATAAAATCGACATCAAAAGCCGGGCCTGAAGTTTCTTTTAAAATAGCGTCTGTTTTCCGTACCTCGCCCTCTACATAACAACCTTCAATAATGGGGTTGTTTGCCGCTTGCATAAAAATACAGTGACCATAACTTCTATGTGTAAATTTTGAGTTCTTTAAGTGATTTGACTCTCCACGAACCAAACAGGCACTATGCTTTTGATGTGGAATAACAAACTTGCCCCCTTTACCAAAAGCATCGCCATACCCATAAGGAAAAGACCCTTTGGTTGTAACATTAAAACCTTCGACTCTATTATGTGCGCCATCCATAACAATATTGTTTGCTCTTCTAGTAGGATTGTCGTGAACAGACCCCTGATCTACCAAGGTTAAATTTTTAAGAACATTATGGTTTCCTATAATTTGGATTTCATAAACCTGAAAGTTACCAAACGCCTGAAAAACCTTGGTATCGACATTAATGGTTACTCCAGAGAAATCGTAAGTACTATTATTTCCCTCAAAAAGCAACAACACTTTACTAATGTTCTTAATCTTAGTTTCCTGCGTATACAGTCCATTTTTAACGTCTTGGGCAGTAATGGTGTATACACCCGGCTTCATTTTAACGTTAACTCCATTATCATCTAAATACGGCTTTAATTCTTGTAATGAATGCACCACAGTTTGTGCATTAAGCTTTAATCCAGATAATACAAAAACCCCTAAAAGGAGTATGCTATAAGCGTTTGAAAACGTATACTTTTTAATATTTTTTAAATTGTTAACAGATGTAGACATGTGGTTTTAGCTGAGTTTATAAGATTGCATATAAAGTGATAAAAATACTTAAGACCTTATCATTCTAATATAAATTATGATCCAATCACTATAAAACAAATACCTTAGGGTATAAAATCTTTTAATTTTAAAGAATTAGGCCTATAGACATGAAACTTTTTAACATATGGGCTTATGTAACATAGCCACTAAAACCTTTACGCCCGAATTGTTAAAGAGCTGAATTTTACATTTACTCTAAAGCAAATTCCTGAACCTTCCCTTAAGGAACTTATTTAAGCAACACTTTTTACTTATTTTTTTATGATGCTAGGCCCCAACAAACCAACTGCTACAGAGTATCAAATAACACTATTATTAAGGTTTAGCTATTTTAAAAACATGGTTATTAAAACCTTGATCGGTTACCCCTCCCACCGACACTCCTGTACAGTTTTTGCTATTATCATCTAAAACCACAGGATACCCCGTAAAGTTATGCAATACGATGTTTGAAGCTGGATAATTCTCATCTTTTTCAAGCATACCAATAGTTTTATTATCACCGCCAATATTAATTTTTAAGTTTTTATCGGCATGCTGTAGGGCATTTTTTAAAATAATTTTATGATTATTTCCTATTATTATAGCAGCATGACCACTGCCATTATAAGACTTGCCCTTGTATGGCAATAAGGTTATCTCTGCATTCATACCCGTATCATTTGGATAGTCTACACCTAATGCGGGCCCATGTTGTGTGTCGGCATAGCAATCTACAATATCACCAGAACCAATACAAAACCCTCTTTGACACCCAATAACGGTAGTACCTGAAACATGTTTTTTTCCTGTTGCATGTGTTAAGGTAACACCAGCCCTCATATTCTTAACGGTACAGTTAATAATCGTTGGGTTTGAAGTTCCTCTGTTGTATGTCACACCATCTATAATCGTTTCTCCACCATTATATGCCCTTATGCCCTCCTCGCCTAAACACATCATATACCCCTTCGGCAAGCTGTACCCAAAAACCGTTTTAAAGCGTACTTTGTCAGCATCAGATCCCGATCCTTTTTCTGTTAACATATCGTCTGTAGATCGCATTTCTCCTTCAACATAACAGCCTTCCACAATAGGCCAATCTGCAGCTTGCATAAATATGGCGTGCCCATAGGAGCGGTGTATGATGGTGCAGTTTTTTGCATGATTTTTATTTCCTCTAATTAAAAAAGAAGAATGTTTTCTATGATTAATAACACTTTTTCCACCCTTTCCAAAAGCCTCTCCATAACCATAAGGGTAAGATCCTTTTGTGGTAATATGAAAACCTTCAACCCTATTGCTTGCACCATCCATAACAATGTTTGTTGCACGCCTTGTTGGGGCATCGTAAACAGAACCGACATCGGCTATAGTCAAGTTTTTTAAAATGTTATGATTCCCGATGATTTGAATCTCATATAGCTCTTCGGTTTTACTTGGAAAAGCACTCAACACTTCTGTACTCACATTAATAACAACATCTGTAAAATCATAAGTACTGTTATTACCCGAAAAAAGAAAAAGCACATTGGCGTGGTTTTTAACAACGGTAGCGCTTGAAAAATGGCCATTATGAATATCTTTAGCTGAAATAGCGTATACGCCTGGTTTTAAAACCACATTTACATTACTCTGGCTTAAGTAAGGTAATAATTCTTTGAGTGAACTCACTTTAGTTTGGGCATTCAAAATAACGCCTATCAAAAGAAAAAAACTAAAAAAAAGTAGTCTATGAGTTTTTAATTGACCTTTATACTTATTACGTTTTAAATGTATTGAAAATGTATTCATATGTTTTAAGCTGGTTTAATAGTATTATTTTAAAGTTATAAAAATACTTAAGGGGTTAAAACCGTAGTTTAATCTAGAATTATAGACGATTCACGCCCCTCTTTTATTTCATTTTTATGAATTATCGACTCCTTAATAACGGTAATATTTACCATCGAACAATATCGATATATTATTATACTGATATCCGTTTTCTTACTTTATTGAATTGCCTTGCGGTATAAATCTTCTGTACGCGCCCTCAGCTTCTTCAAAATAACGGTATGCTCTGGACGGTTCGCCAAATTTTGCTGTTCTAGTGGGTCTTTTTCTAAATCATAGAGTTCTTCAATTTTTGGCGTATGTTCATAATACACAAAATACTTCCATCGTTCAGTTCGCACACCATGCGCTCGATAAGACTTATTACGGTCTATCAAACTTTGGTTTATTTCATCTACGTTTTTTTCATAACGTTCTTTAAACATGTCGACTAAAAACAAATCTTCCATAAAGACTGCATCACGCCATTGCGACATGTCTTGAGTTTGATTTAAAACCGCAGTAATAGCTTTTCCTTGCATCAAATTTGAGGGCTCTAAACCTGCTAAAGACACTATTGTAGAAGCCATATCTACAGATGAAACCAAGGCGTTTTCACGGCGTTGCCGTTTAGATACTGGCATGCGTCCATCATATATAATGAGTGGCGCTTTAACAGACTCTTCATACAGAAGACATTTATCGAACAATCCGTGCGACCCTTGAAAACGTCCATTATCACTAGTATAAATAATTACTGTGTTTTCAAGCATGCCTTTTTCCTTAAGCTTTTCTACCAATAATCCAACCTGATCATCTACAGTATAACCTTGTGTAGCGAAACGACGAACAAGACCTTGGTACATTTCTGGGGTAGACGACCTTTGCCTGTGCAAATACACCCCTCTAGCATTTTCTTTTACTACTTTTGGCAACACGGGATTGTCTCCCGCCACCCAGTTATCGGGTATTGAAAAATCATGATCTTTAAATTGCTCATAATGGGGCATATACACGTCCCTGTCTTTATCGTGCTTTACAGCATAAAAACTAACCGACAAGCAAAACGGTTGGTCTTTGGGTTGGGTATCTATAAAGTGAAGCATGGCCTCACCGGTTCGCAATGTTCTTCCTGAATTTTTTCGTCCCTCCTTAAAAATATCCTGTAACACCACATCATTTTCTGGCCAAACCACATGCCCCTTCCAATCGTAAGTTTCACTTCCAGCAAAATAATCGAAAGTATTGCTTAAATGTTCTTTATAAAATGGCTCTTTTGGGGTACTTGGCCGCGTTGCCTTTTCACTTACCGTAAATCCTACTTTCCCAATAAAACCTGTACGATAGCCTGCATTTTTAAGTATTGCAGGATAGCTTTGAGCAAAATCTGCTTGCGACAATGTATAATCATCAGGAGCCACAAACCCAACCCTATGATTGGAATTATAACGACCCGTCATCATGGTTACGCGACTAGGCATACATATAGCAACTGCATAAAACGCATTATCGAATGTTACGCCTTCTTCTGATAACTTATCAATGTTTGGTGTATTGAACTCTGGCCTTCCATAACAGCCCATAGTATCCCATCGTTGATCGTCTGTCATAAGAAAAATAATATTAGGTTTCGTTTTGTCTTTAGAGCCGCTTTGTTGTCTGATTGTATTTTCAGATTGCCCATGAGCCAAAAAAAACAACAGAAATAAACTAAAAAACAAGATTTTATTTACATATTGCATAAACACTGTTTTAATGCTGAGTTTTAAACAAGGAGGCTGGCAAGCCTTCTTTATTATATAGATTTGCACCTTCTGGGTTAGACGACCAAGCATACCGTACTTCTATAGGGTTTTGTATGTCGTCGTGCCATACTTCAATTTTATTTTTACTTATAATCTTAGCTTTTGCCCATTTCCATTGCCCTTCTTTTCCACAAATTTGAAAACCTTTTAAAGGAGCGTCAATTGGAACAGCAGGATTCATCAAATGCTTTTCTCCAACCATAAGGCCTGATCCAACATGATTAAAAGCAACAACAATTTTAAACCCTTTTATTTCTGAATTTTGATATAAAGGACCGCTAAACACAAGCTTTTTTCCGTACGCTTGATTTAAAGCCCATAAAGAAAGACGCTTTCCTACATCTATTTTATTCTTTGGATGAATGTCTTTTGCTTCTCCAACATCGTTCAATACCGCCATGCCAGTATTGGGCACTTTAAGTACGCGACGCATTTGATCTGATAATACGGCCCAGCCATCGTCGTCGCCCACAGGTTGCTCATTAGGCATTTTATAATTTGCTAATTGACAATAGTAGAAATACAAAGTATCTTGTCCCCACGCTGTTCTCCAGTTTTCAATAAGCGCCGAAAGCTTTAAACCATAATCTTCAGGAAAATTACTCGTATTACTCTCACCTTGATACCAAATAGCACCTTTAATGGCAAAAGGAATCAAAGGATGCACCATCGCATTATACAGTGTGGTTGGTATTTGTCTGTCACGGCTAGGATGTACAGGCTTTCGTGGTTTTATTGGTGTACGACTTCCCTCTAACTCGGACTGTTTCACTTCTGCTTCCCATGCTGTGAGTGTTTGTTGATACGTCGCATTTACTTTAGCATCTTCCCACGTAGCCAATTGCGTGCTGTAAATGGCCAGCTCTTTATTGTAAATAACTTCTAACCTTTCGTTTGATTGATAAGCACTTAACGGCATCCAGGGCTCAATTTTAGTGGCTCCTAAATTACAACTCAAAACAGCTACAGGAACATTTAGTTTACGACGTAATTCCCTTCCGAAAAAATAAGCAGTCCCCGAAAACTCATTCACCTGCCCTGGAATGGCTTTAGACCACGCCCCTCTGCCTTTTGTTTTTTCTTCAAAAACACTAAAATCTTGGCCCACTTTAAACTGTCGAAATAACGGATCGTTTGCAGTAGCCGCTTCATTACGCAAATAGTCAGCAATAGGTTCATATTTAGGTTCTACAGCTTCCCCTATTAACATCCTAAAAGGTCGGTACATGTTAGATTGTCCGCTACAAAGCCAAACTTCACCAACCAAAACATCCACTAACTTTAAAGTAGTTACCTCATTATTATACTGAGCGGTAATTGTTAAAGCTCGTGATTTGCTTGAGGCTTTTAACGCATCTAAATCAACACGCCAGTTACCCTGCGCATCTGCTTTTATTTTCTTTTTTTGTTCTGCAAAAAACACTTCGACTACCGCATGAGCTTTTGTAGTTCCCCAAACGGGTACTTTTTGACCTTGTTGTAAAACCATGCCATTAGAAAAGATACTAGGCAATTCTATTTCAAAAGCAAAAGCAGTATTGAAAATCAATACAAAAAAAACTATATAGCTGAATTTTACTTTTATACTGTTCATCATATATTATTACCTCAAATACAATTAATTTTTAGGAAATTCTTTTGGTAAAGGCGGTATGTTTAAAACCTCCTTTTCATCTGGAACTCGATTTGATGTTGTATTAGCATCGCCATACCAGTAAACGCCTACACCGTAACCCATATCGCAATCGGTGCCGCTCCACACTTCCATATCTAACTGTAAGGAACTTTCAAAAGGCATACCATCTAAGGCACGTGTTCGTGTTTCCGTACTATAACCTGACGTGTTTTTTTCGTTTGTAGTTTTAGGATTTAATTTATTATAAACATACGAACGCGGTTGTGCATGAAACGGATGTTCATAAAATTCGGTACTGCGTCCTCCCCAGGAATAGGCGTAATAATCTTCTGTTCCTGTTCCAAAAATGGATGGAAAATCTTCGCCATCAACCCAAATTTTCTCGTCACCTTCACCCCACCATCTTTTAACAGGGTTCATTATTGTTAAAGCATCACCTACATAAACACCACGTCCTTTTAAGGTAACATAATTCCAATCGGAAAACGGACGGGTTGGTACGGGGTATTGTCCGCGCCATGCGGCATTAAAATACATACTTGCACGATCCCATTTCCAATCGCCTATGGTTGCTTCAAGCTGAACATTTACTGATTTCTTTCCTAAGTTTAAAACGGTAATCTTACCCGACTTTTGATAAGGCATCACCCAACGACAAGACATAGTACCATCATCTTCTACGGTTTGATACCACCCTTTTACTGGATTTAAACCAATACCAGTTCCGAAGAAATCACCAATAGGAGTCCAAACGGTTTCTTGCCCATCGAACTCCATTTTTAAAACTACAGAGCGCATGGTTGCCGGATCTTTATAATCGTCTAGTTTAAGAACGAGAGAACGCACTGCTGCTGTTCCATTAGGCAGAGCAACGGATGCTTCTTTATTAGACTTCAGCTTCGCTTTGATTGAAACCATTTCACCTTCTTTAGTGTTTTGTGGCTTTGAAAGTTGCTTTCCAATTTTTTCTATAAGTGGTTTTGCTTTGTTAAAATCGTGCATAGTAAAGGTTTTTACAGAAGCATTTTCATCATATTCTCTATACGTATATTGAAAAAAGAAAGGCTCCTTTAATGCTGTAATTTTGCAACCTTTAGCATAAGGTATTGGAAAAAACGAAACTCCTGAGCGCAAAGAAGGGTGTGCAAACGGATAAGGGAAAAGACCTGTACCATCAAAAAGGCTAACCATATTACCTTCTAGTACGGGTTTAGGATTACCATCTAAATAAATACGAACTATTACATCACTACCTGCTTCCAATTGATTAAGCCATGGCGTCCAAACGCGTACAAGCGCCCCCGAACCAACGTGATCCATTAACACCCATTCTTTTTCACCATTAGTTTCTTCTGTTCTAATAAAATTGTGGTCTCCTTCTCCTTTATTATAATCGTGATTTGTAAACCATCCCACCGAGTCCTCTGGCTTTACAGAAGCTCTATTGTAACTACTCGCTTGTTTTAATCTAAAATTATTTTTGGGAAACCGGGCTATAGCATCCCGATCCACCATCTCTTTTAATAAAGATTCCATGGTTACTTTCTCTGCATTTTGAGCGGATGCTGAAAGTATAAAAATTAATAAAAGAATGCTTAAAACCGATTTCATTTGATTATTATTTATTTACATACACATAACGTATTCTACACGCATGTCCATTACTTTGGTTATCTTTTTCGTTAGCTATTTTTAATTCTAAAACGTGTTTTTTATTTTCTAAACCACTTGCCAGAGTAAAATACCATGGTAAATGCAACGATTTACTCCATTTTAAAAAAAGATTTCGTTTTTGCCATGGCCCTTTATCTATGCGGTATTCAATACTGCCGGCATCCTGTCCTGCTGCCACTGCAATCCCCACGGTGTTTCCCTCAAACGGGATTTTTAATAAACTACCCAGGGTTTCACTTATCAACATTGGAACATCTATATAATTGTGCCGAGTACCTTTGCCATCTTTCGGGTTCCATACGGGATCAACTTTCCAGCCTTTTCTTAATTTTAAAGTTAAAATATCCAACAAAACACCGTTTTCGTAATTAAAAGCATCTAAAGGTTTTGGTAAGTTTCTGGCGGCTATTTTATCGTCATCATCAATAGGTCCACTAAACGCATCTTCCAAAAACTGAATCATAGAATGCGCATAAATGCCTTGTCCAAACGGAGAAGGGTGCAAATTTTTAAAATCATTTTGCCATGTAAATTCCCCCTTATCGATTCTTTCAGTAACCTCCAAGGCTAAATTTATGGTGGGAATACCATAATGCTCCGCAACACGATTATGGTTGCTAATGACTTCCGGTTCTTTTCCAGAACGGTAGGTTTCCATTTTATCGGGATCTACAAAATGCATCATCACGATATCAACCTCTGGATTTGATTTGCGCATGTGCCTCACAATGCCTTCCATTCCTCTAATTTGTTCGGTTGCGGTATTCCCGTTAGTAGCATCGTTTACAGCCGCTTCTTCAAACAACAAATCAATTTTTCCTTTTGATAATACATCGCGTTCTAATCGGAATGCTCCAGGCGTTGTTCCCATAGAAGGAATGCCCGCTGCTATAAACTCAAATTCGGTTTCTGGAAATTTGTTTTTTAAATAGTTACAGATACTGTCGCGCCAACCGCCATTATGCGTAATAGACCCTCCAAGAAAAGCAACACGGCCTTTTTTATTGCGCTGAAATTGAATGTAGCTATTTTGCAATCCACTTCGGATGTTGTGGTAATTTGATGCATTCAATGGGCCGTTTTTTGTGCTGTGTTTCAGAATAAAATCGACTACCATTTCTGGGTCATCAATATCATAATGATGCCCTTTCGATTTTTGAATGCCCGAACGACACGGTGAAACCGTGGCTGTGCCACCTAAACGGATGTAATTATTCACTAATAACAACGAATTCTCATCTGGAGGAACCACTTCATCATGCAGCCCTACAGTATGCAGAATAGGCACTTTGGCTTTTGCTAGAGCTTCTAAATTATCAATGGGGTTATTTTTGTATGCTTTGGCTTCGGCATCATTTTTAAAGCCATATTCCGCTTTTAACACTTCCCATTCCTTTTTGCCTCCTTTGCTGTTACCAAAACCTGCTGGCCAACTTTTAAAATCGCATACCACAGCATCGGCATATATACAGGCCACTTTTTCGGCATTTTCTTTTGCCCAGTTGTAGATGAATAAGCCCCCACGACTGTGCCCATGTAAAGCCACTTTAGCTTGTAATTTATAAGTGCTTGTAAGATGCGTGTAAAATTCACTCCAAACGGCAACGGCTTTCGGACTTCCAAATTGATTGTCCGTATTTATATAAGCAACATGAAAGCCTTTTGCTAAAAGCATACTATCTATTTCGGCATGATAGTCTGGAAAACGCCCTCGCCATAACCATGGGTTTCCTGGTAAGGGTTTTTCAGGACGCGTTAAAAAGGCCGCTTTTCCTTCAATTTTAAAATGAAGGCGCTCAAAACCCTTCCAATTGGTTTTAACGGTTTCATCATTATTATTTTGCGCAAAACCCCACGAAAAAGTGAAAAATGCTACAAAAATGACTATAAATAGTTTTTTATCTTTCATTCTAATTTAAGGCACTTATTCTAGTTAATTTAAAATAGAAGGCACCAATTTCATTGTTATCATTATCAATAAACCATGAGGACATCGCCGTTTTACCTTTGGTAAAGTTTCCTTTAAATTTAACAGATTGGTCTTCTGCTTGCACTAATTTTTCTTCTTTCCATCCACCAATTTTCACGACAGCCTTCTTAAAGTCCATGGCTTTCCCTTCAGATATGGCTTCAACATAGGTCGTTGCTTTTCTACCGGCAACGCCTTCATTAATCTTTAAACCCGACTCAAATGGCCAGCGGCTCACTTCAATTTCATAAATACCATCACGTTCAAATTCAAGGGTGAATTCACCTCCAATGGGATTTAATTTAGCTTCTCTAACATAATCTTGATTCCATGGGATTGTAGAATCATGAACATGTACGTCATGACACGTAAGTATTATAGGGTTTTCTTTTTCTGAACCTACAATTATGACTGGAAACTGATTGAACTCGGTAGATACTGAGCGCCACCACTCTTCGTAATACCCACGCATTTTGGTAACGGTCTCTGGAAATTGAGTTGCTAAATCGTTGTTTTGACCTGGATCCGTAGCAATATCATATAATTCTGTGCCATTAACTAAGCGCATTTTATCGGACATCACGGCGCTTTTTCGCCATTTAATGGGTTCTTGAACACGCTGCGAATCTGTAATTAAATAATCGCGTTTGAAAACCGCATCTTTATTCCATAATAAAGAAGAAATATCACTACCATCTAAGTCTAATTCAGGCATTTCTAAATTACAAATTGTGGCTAATGAAGGCAATACATCTAAATGGGCTAACATGGTATTAACATCCCTTCCGCCTGAAATACCGCCCGCTGGATAGGAGATAAAAAATGGCACTCTATGCCCGCCTTCGTACTCACTATTTTTAATCCCCTTCATATTAGCATTATAACCAACCATCTCACCATTAACTTCTTGATATCCTGTAGCCGTACCATTATCTGTCATAAAGATAATGATGGTATTATCCTCTAATTTCAATTCCTTCAATTTGTCTTGAAGTCGTTTGAAATTATCATCCACATTGGTAATCATGCCATAGAACACTTTCATGTCTTCTGGAATGGCTTCATTTTTATATATGTTGTAATATTCCTTAGGAACATTAAATGGAAGATGCGGTGCATTAGCCGATATATAACAAAAGAACGGTTGGTCTTTATTCTTTTCAATATAGTTTATGGCTTCCCCAAACCAAACATCGGTACAATAGCCTTCCATTTTTTTAGGCACTCCGTTTTCAAAATAGGTATCATCAAAATAATCATTATTCCAATAATCTGGAGTTTGCCCTACACCACCACCGCCATGAGATAAGGCATATTTAAACCCTTTATCTTGTGGCCGTGACGGATAATTATCACCTAAATGCCATTTACCAAACAGAGCTGTTTCGTAACCATTGTTTTGAAAAATAGTCGCCATAGTCACTTCTTTTTCACGCAGAATGGATACACCACCAATGGTGTGCCAAACCCCTACTCTATTTGCATAACGCCCAGTCATTAATCCCGACCGAGAAGGGGCACAGGTAGGAGCGACATGAAAATCGGTTAAACGAACCGCTTTATTATAGAACTTATCTAAATGCGGTGTTTTTACAATAGGGTTTCCTGTACATGCTAAATCCCCATACCCTTGATCGTCGGTAATAACAATAATAACATTGGGTTTCTGTTTTGTTTGAGCAACTACTGCATAAAAACCTAAAAAAACAGATAAAAGCAATAGCACTTTAGATAAATTGGCCGTTTTCATTTTATATATAAATTATTTATAATTGTAATTAAACTACTTCTACCTGACCATCACTTAAAATTATTTCCAAGTAATTTTAGCTTTTCTTGTCTCGGTGTCTAACCAAACACTGGCATGTTCAAATTCGCGAGTAAAGACCCATCCTTTGGGGTTTACCCGTTTAAATGCTTCTTTAGGACTCCCTAATGGTTTATTGAGTTCAGGATAATCAATGAGGTTGCCATCTTCTAAATTCCATCCCCAGTTCCATTGAAAATATGAATACGGTTGTGCGCCAATTAGGTAGCAAGCCAAATAGTATTCTAATTGATCTTTGGATTTTTGTTCAATACCATCCGTATTTATGGCTCCAATAGTGATATCGGTTTTCCCTTTACCTTTTGCCCCAAAACGGTAAATGGACATTTTCCCTGCTTTTGCAACCATAAGCATGTCGTTCCATTCTTTAAGCAAATTTTCTTTAGTGAGGCGCGTTGGATTAGCATGTTCGAACATAAAGGCATCACAAAAAGGAAAAACAGCTGCATTGTCGGCAGCATTATTTCCAATAATTATTTTATTAGGACCCAGCTTTTCTTTTAAGGCAGCCATCATTTCTGCTTTTGCACGCCTAATTTCCGGATCTTTATCTGGAAAATACCCCGACTGGCCCGTTGGGTTCATGCGATCAATAAATATTCCATCAGCGCCTGAAACTGCAACACCTTCAAAAGCCTGTTCTACCCACCATTTTCGGAAATCAGGATTTAAATAATCAAAATAATATGTAAATGCTGGCCCATTTGTTTTTTCCATCAATTTACCCGTTTTCGGATGATTGACTAAAAATTTAGTAGTTTCCTTTTTACTAGCAACCCCTTCTGGTGTAAGATCTTTATTGAATCGTGTAAAAGGCCACGCCACAAATGAATTGTAATAAAACAGTACTTTAATACCTGGTTTTACTTTATGAAACGCTTCCACTTCTTGTTTTGTGCCCAAAACAGCATCACCAAGTAAATTAAATCCATGTGATTTTTCCATAGAAATAAAATTGGTTCTTTGTGCTATAAATTTTGTTTCTTCGGGTTTCAGAACGCTATCAATATCTCCAAAATGATAGTACATCGGTGTCGTTTTCCAACTGAATTTTGGAAAATACGCCTTCGATTTAAACGGACTGCCATCACTTGTAACATAAATGGCATTACCGGCCTCCTTTTGTGACTCTTGCGCTACCACATTAGCAGAAAACGACAACGATAGAAAAATTATAAACAATATTACGATTTTGGTAATTTGTTCTTTTGTATTACATTTAAATGTTTGTATTTTCATTTTTTATACTATTTAAAGCCTTTGTTCTTCTATAAGTTATCATTTACCCAAACCCTTACATTATGAGCAAGTAAAGCACATGCTGTTTTATTTAAATTAAGACCATGTTTATTTCCACGTAATCTTAGCTTTTTTGGCCTCTGTATCCAGCCAAACACTCGCGTGCTCGAATTCACGGGTAAAGATCCATTCTTCAGGATTAACACGCTTATAAGCTTCTTTTGGACTTCCTAGTGGCTTATTGAGTTTAGGGTAATCTACCAAATTGCCATCATCTAAATTCCAGCCCCAATTCCATTGAAAATACGAGTACGGCTGTGCACCAATAAGGTAACAAGCCAAGTAATATTCCAACTGATCCTTAGACTTTTGCTCAATACCTTCAGTACCTGTTGCACCAAGGGTAATATCTGCCTTTCCTTTGCCCTTGGCCCCGAAACGGTAAATCGACATTTTTCCTGCTTTAGAAATTCGAAGCATATCTTCCCAATCTCTTAAAAGGCTTTCTTTACTCATAACAGCATTATTATAATGCTCGAACATGAAACCGTCGCAAGAAGGGAAAACCTCTTTAGTGTTAGCGGCGTTGTTACCAATCAACAGTTTATCCGGGCCCATTTCTTTTTTCAAGTTAGCCATCATTTCACCTTTGGCTACTGCTATTTCTGCTAGTTTATCAAGAGGGTAATCTGCATTTACATCTACATTCATACGATCAATAAAAATGCCATCGGCACCAGAAATCTTCACACCCTCAACAGCGGATGCCACCCACCATTTACGAAAATCAGGATTTAAACAATCAAAATAATACGAAAAAGCAGGGCCATTCGTTTTTTCCTTGAATTTACCAGTTTCTGGATTAACTTCTAAGAATTTGGCCAGTGTTTTGTTTTTAGCGATGCCCTCTGGAGTAAGCTCATGATTAAATCTTGGGAAAGGCCAAGCTACATACGAATTGTAATAGAATAATACTTTAGACTCTGGTTTAACTTTATGAAATGCTTCCACTTCATGTTTTGTTCCTAGCACTTGGTCTCCAAGTTGGCGAAAACCGTGTGATTTTTCGATACATATAAAGTCGGTTTTATTAGCTATAAATTGAACCTCATCTGGTTCTAGAACACGGTCAATATCACCAAAATGGTAGTACATGGGTGTGGTTTCCCAACTAAATTTCGGGAATAATGGGTTCGTTTTAAAAGGGGTTCCATCACTTGTTTTTAATACGGATTTTGTAGACCCGCACGCACTTAAGCCTAAAACAATACTTAAAACACCAATCGTATTAATGATTCGCTTTTTTGTAGCTTTTAGATCGTAATTGGCATACTTTCTACCCGATTTATTTAATTGCTTCATAGTAATACTTAATTTAATTATATTTTTCATTTCTCTTAATAGCAACGCTATTACAATTCTTTTTTAAGGATTTGATGTTTCTCTTTTTACTTAAAAAACAAAATCTAGCCCAACTATATATACCTTAATTTAAAACTTGAATAAAATCCATATGGACGACGTTCTCCGATTTAGATTCCGTTTTAAAAGTTATCGTGTTTTTTCCCGATTTCAAAAAAACCGAAATGGCATGATTTTCCCAAACCTGCCAGCCTCCTGTTGATTTGATCTTGAGCCGCTCACTTTTCTCACCATTCACATAAACCCCAATATTATCACAATCTTTATTACCAGCCGCATATCGTAAAATAACGTCGTATGTCCCCATCTCTTCTGCCGTTACAGAAAAGGTTATTTTCGCCCCCTTCTTGTTATAAAACCCGCTCATATAAGCTGTTCCAGAAAAACCAGAGTAATGTTTATCCAACTTAACACGATTACTTAACTGCGCCTGTTCTGCCTCATAACGACTCCCTGAAATTGGAGCGGCATGCTGACTAGCTTTGGTAGTTAGACTTACAATTTGCGTTTTAGTGTCATAACGTTTTCCGTTTTCAAATACGATTTCCGGAATCACTTCAAGCAGATGATGATAGTTTTCTTCAACCCCAGCTGCCCTTATAATGGATAAAGCTTCATCTGGCCAATCGGCATTCGGAACCACATGTATGTCGGTTACTGTGCAATTGGGAGCACCAAGCTTCATCTCCTTAGAGGTCGTGTAAATGTTACGATAATGATTATCATGTTTATTACGCCATTTGTTCAGTTCGAAAATATCTTGATCTGGCCGCACTTCAAAAACATGGTCTTTACCTGTATACCAAGCCGTTCCCTCATCAGGGTGATACACCCCTTGAAAATGAGTGGTTGCTGCTTTTACATAGTTCCCATCTGAAGTAGAATTGGGCTGGCTGCCAAGCGTATAGTAAGCACCGCCATCATGTAACATATTCATACAATCGTACACGCGATTATAGCTAAAAACATTATTTCGAGCGGTTGTGGTTGGATTATTTGGAACTGATATTTCATCAAAATTATTCCAACCCCAGCCCACACTAACCGCAGAATAATTACTTTTTTGAATATGATTTTTAACAATCTTTAGGCCGTCTACAAAATAAGCAGTGATAGGAGCGTGGCCATAGAACATGGTCGTCATATCGTACAACACATTGTTTTCAACGAGTATATTACGACAAACCCCCTCTTCTTCTGGCGAATATCTTGCATAATCATGACTATCCCCCTCGTAAACATGCTGCGGATGGCCAACCTGAATGGCACCACCACCAATATCATAACAAAGATTCCCTACAAATTGACTATCGGTAACATCATTGATAAAACCAATACCCTCGTTACCCACATGCTTAAAGACATTGTTTTTAAATTGAATATGTTGTGCACCGCTTACATTAATGGCACTAGGCATGGCATCGTACGCTCGATACGCGGTTGTATGCCAGTTTGGTTCATCAAAACCACGAACAAATGTTGCTGCTTGCACCGTAGATTTACCCACAGAGCCCCCTACTTCAGGGAGAACAGCTTCTGTGTAAGCAAAAGTAAGTCCTTCAAAGCTGAGGTTATGTACTCGTTCTGACTTTGATTTTCCTTGAATGGTAATCAAGCTGCCATGACGAGGCGCATAGACTTCCGCCGTTTCTAAATCCTCACCCTCACGCGGCATATAAAACAAAATTTTATTTTTCCTATCAAAATAAAATTCACCGGGCTCATCAAGAAGCTCAAAGGCATTGTAAACAACCTGTTGGCCAGATGGATGATAGGCCCCATATTTAATATGGAGAGCCATGGCTCCATAAGGTTGCTGAAACTTAAAAACCCAATGGCCTTGAGAAGATGTAATATCCCGAATTCCAAGAATGTGCGAATTAAACTTCGTATTGCGTAAAATTTCTATATCCTGCTTATTCGTAAGCTCAGGAAGCTCATGCAGGGCAATTTGAACACCATCGATAGTAGAACCATCGATCCATGCCCAATCTGCTTGACCTTTTTTAACCTCAAAGGTACCCCAGCCTTCCTTCACCTTAACAGACTGACTGGCCATGTAAGCCCTTTTACCATTTATAAATAGAGAACGAAGTTTCTCTGGATGATCCAAATGCACCTGATACACCTTGCTATTAAACTTTTTCCAACCAGAAACCTTAGTAGCACCGGTAAATACAGGTTTAGCATCTTGGTAAGCGCGATATATAACACGGTGGTTGTTTTTACCTCCATCAGCAGGAGTAAACACCACCTCATCCTCAAAGACATAGTCTCCACTTGAAAAGTAGACTATAATATCGCCCGCCATGGAAGGAATCAGCTTGGATACCGCTGCCTTAGCCCTAGTAAAGGTTTGAAACGGCTGTTTTTGTGTTCCGGGATTGGCATCTGAACCATTGGGAGCTACATAAAATACTGTTTGTCCCGCAAATGAAATTAACGGAAGTAACAAAAGCATACAAATCAATAAACCATTTTGAATTTCTTTGTTTTTCATTTTATAAACCGTTGCTTAACACCTATTCTTAGCTTTTTGTTCTATTTTACTTCTTTTTTATCAAAACAATTTCTTGCCCCGCTACAGTTTCGATATCGTATAAAAACGATGGTTTTAAAACCACCTCATTTAGCTGAGCAGATTTGGAAGTTAAAGGCGCTTTGATATCAGGTGTTTGATAAAACGGATTGGCGTTTTGTCCTAAAGCCTGAACAGTATTCTCCTTGTTTTCTAATATTAATTCGCTGTAAGAACGCACACGGCAGTTACCACCTAAAGTCGATTTAATAACCGCTTTTACCACCTTTCCATTTTCCCACTCTAAAGATACAATTTCAAAACCACCCCTAGCTCGTAATCCTTTTACACTTCCATCCTTCCAAACATCAGGAAGTGCTGGAATTAACTGAATAGCACCATCATGACTTTGTACCAACATTTCGGTTAAACCAGAAGTGAAGCCAAAATTACCATCAATTTGAAAAGGAGGATGTGCATCTAGCATATTGGCATAGGTTCCTCCTTCTTTTTTAGGATTATCACTACCTACTAACTTTATTTGATCTTTCATCAGCTTATAAGCATGGTTACCATCTAACAAACGAGCCCATAAGTTAATTTTCCAGTTCATGGACCAGCCTGTTGAAGGGTCGCCTCTTTGGATGAGCGTATTTTTAGAAGCTTCAAACAATTTAGGGTTCTTATATGGTGAGATTTGATTTGAAGGGTACAGTCCATACAAATGAGATACGTGACGATGTTTATCTTCTGGATCATCCCAATCTTTCAACCATTCTTGTAATTGCCCGTGTTGACCAATTTGCATCGGAGGAAGTTTGGCAAGAGTTTGTTTAATTGTTTGGATTAATGCCGCATCTGTTCCTAACAATTTTGCTGCCTGCGCGGTTTTGGTAAGCATATCAAAAACCAATTGATTATCCATAGTTGCACCATAGGCGATATTTACCATATTAGGATGATGGGCTGGTCGATTTTCTGGCGATGTGGAAGGCGATATTACCAACCAACCGTTTTCGGGTTCTTCGCTTAAAAAGCTTAAGCAAAATTCAGAAGCCCCTTTCATTGCGGGATATACAGAGCGTAAATAGTTCAAATCACCATTAAACATGTATTTTTCCCATAAATGTTGACTTAACCAAGTACCTCCTGAGGTCCACATCCCCCACGTAGCACCATCTACAGGTCCAGAAATACGCCAGATATCTGTATTATGATGCGTTACCCACCCATCAGCTCCATACATATCTTGCGCTGTTTTACGTCCGGTTACAGAGAGGTCTTTTACCATCTCAATTAAGGGGTCGTGCATCTCGCTTAGGTTTGTTAGCTCGGCAGGCCAATAATTCATTTCGGTATTGATATTTAGCGTATAGGCACTTTTCCATGGAGGCAATAAGTCATTACACCAAAGCCCTTGTAAATTCGCTGGCTGCCCTCCAGGTTGCGAAGACGAAATAAGAAGATAGCGCCCAAATTGAAAATACAATGCCGCAAGAGCAGGATCATCACTGGTACTAAAATCTCTTATTCTAAGGTCTGTTGGTTTATTACTGGCTTCTGTTTGTCCTAAATCAAGGGCAACTCTATTAAAAAATGATTTATAAAAAGCCGTGTGACTATCCCATAAATCTTTAAACGATTTTTTTTCGGCGGCCTTAATATAATCGCTTGCTTTTTTATGTGGATTGGCACTAATATCCTGATAATTAACAAAATTGGTAGCAATAGAAACGTAAAGAATGGCAGCATTCGCATTAGAGACCGACAATGTATGGCCATTAGCGCTTACTTTCCCACCCTCTGGCACGATTTTCAATCTGGACTGAAATTCAACCTGACCTTTAATAGGCTTACCATTTTTAATTCTATTGCTCACATTATCGCTACCAAAACCAATCATTTTTAACACCTTATTTCCTTCTGTAGAAACCGTGACTTTAGAAGGCGCAGGACGATCCATGGTTGCCGAAAAATTGATTTTCCCTTTTTTATTTGCTGTTAACTTAATAACAATAACTTGATCTGTAAACGAAGTAAATATTTCACGTTGAAACTCTACACCATCTACGGTATAAGACATTTTATTAACGGCATTTTCAATATCCAATTCACGATAGTAGTTAGAAAAATGATCATGTCCTGAAAAATTAAGACGTAAATTCCCAACGGTCTCATAAGGCATACCATGAGAAATATTCGATATAAATTTATCATTAGCTAAGTTATGAGCGTCTTGATATTGATCTTTATACATTAAAGCTCTAATCGTCTCTAAAGACGCCTTAGCTTCTGGGTTGTCGTTTCGATGCGGGCCACCTGCCCACAATGTATTTTCATTCAATTGAATATTTTCCTTTGAAGGGTTTCCAAATACCATAGCCCCCAAACGTCCATTGCCTAAAGGCAAAGCTTCGTTCCAATCGGCAGCTGGTGCATCATACCAAAGTGTTAAGGCCCCCTTATCTTGAGAGTACCCTTTTCCAGTACCCAATAATGCAAAAATAAAAATGTACAAAATGCGTTTCATCTGTTTGTTTTTTAATGTTTTATAACCTAGGATATACTTTAATTCTTTTTAACACTGGAGACAACATCGTTTTTACAAAAAGTCATTTAAATTCAAAGAAACCAGAATTAACGAGATAACAAAAATAGCATACACTATCTTTTTGTTTATAAACTATAATTCATTTCCTATAAACTATCACTTTTAGTTTATAAATTAAAATTTTAAATATGTTTTGGCGACATTACTCCCTTTCTCGTTTACAAAATAAAGAAAAGCGTATTAATCACCCCCGCTCTATAGCCCAATAGCCACTGTTATCCTATTGGCACACTTGGGGGTATTTATAGTTAATCCCCTTGAACCTGTTCTATTTGAGTAATCTTATTATTAGTGCCATGATCGGTAACCTTCCCAAAACTTACAATCGTATTGTTACTTGCTGATGGCTCCAAAACAATGGGATACTCCGTTTCATTACGGATGGAAGAATGCTTACCCTTCACCACAATTGGTCTAAGATTCTGGTCTATAGGGCCTTCGCTACGGTGTAAAACAATATGATGGTTATCCCCTAAAACATCTGCAAGATTATGAGGTCCAACTGCATTTGGCGAAGGCAGTATGGTTAGCTCTATATCCTGATGTGATCTAGACAACCTAAAATCACTTAAAGGCGCATAAGTAAAATTCCCAGACGACCCCGTGATTTTTCCATTTTTAGGGAGGTTGAAGTTTGTCGCACCACAATCTACCGCTATAGAATTGGTAACCGTAGCCTTGCTGGCCAAATACACTCTTATACCCCCTCTCATCTTTTTAACTGTACAATTCTCTACTATAACACTCCCACCATGGGTATAAACCCTGATACCGTCCTCTGATAGAGGATACATAACATTTTTTGGAATTGGCTTTCCCTTGGTCATATAATCAGACCTCACGGGTAAGTCTTTAGGGTGCGTTTCCTCATACAAATCTGCGCTAGGCCGCATCCGCCCCTCTACCAGGGTGTTTTTTATAAGCGTTTCATCGGCAGGTTGTTGCATATAAATACCGTGCCCGAAAGCTTCTTGCTGCACTTCACAGCCATCTACCGTATTTCGCTTTCCATTAATTAAGATACCACAACGTTTATCCAAACCAAATACATTGTCGCGCCCAATACCATAAATACTACCATAACCGTATGGAAAAGACCCTCTTACCGTTAATTTGGTGTTTAAGATGATGTTATCATTTCCTGTAACACTTAATACCGCCTGTCCTTTTAATCCGAAAGCCAAAGTAGAACGGTCTTGATTGTAACGACTAAAATCTGTAACCTCTTTAAGTCCGTTTACATAAGCATCCTCAAAAGTTCCGCCCTTGAAAGTGTTATGATTCCCTGAAATAACGATATAGCTTTCTTTAATAGCGCCAACAGGTACTTTTACATACACACCAGACAAATCTATTAAATTGTTAGAGCCCGAACAAACAAGCTTTCTCGAACCTTCTGGAAGACTTGTAAGGGTATAGCTCCCTGGTGCCATAACAATCATTTGATTACTCTTTTGCACAGCATCGCGTAAGGCCGCTAATGTAGAGACCTCTATTTTAGAGGTGTGCATTACTGCTTTATCCTCGGCTTTAAAACTCAAGCACATTGTAGTAAAAACTAAAAGAACAACAAAAAACGACAAGCTATAGCCTATGTTATTTAGCAGTTTCCTACTAACTAGCTTCTGAAAGTTTCTCATAACATCCTGTTTTTAAATTTATATTCTATTTTCACAAACTGCTTTAACCCCATTAAAACTCCATCCACGTGAGTTGTTCCCAATTATCTTTTACAAATTCCTGTGGAACTCCTGGAGTTGATCTTCCATTTTCAATAATCTCTGTAATCTCCTTTTTTAGTTTGGTCACGACTTCAGGATACTCAAAATAGAGATTATTTGTTTCGGAAGGATCTTCTTCCATATTATAAAGCTCGTAGAGCGCTTCACCCGCTTTTGGATTTACGATTACAGGTTTCAATGAGCCCCCCGAACCTCTTAACATATTCAATTTCCATTTGCCTTTTCGTATGGCAAAATGTCCCGTAAACGAATGATGAATAACTGCTCTATCGGCATCATAACCTTTAGAATGGTCCTTTTGAAGCAAGGGATAGAGACTATAACTATCTTCTCCTGCATTATCAGGGAGTTTTGCCCCAACAATATCTGCTATGGTGGCTAGATAGTCGGTTTGACAGACCGGAGCATCAACAGTTGTTCCTGCATCAATCCCATTAGGCCACCGCATTAAAAAGGGAACACGATGGCCACCTTCGTAAATATCCCTTTTACCTCCCTTAAAATTCATAGAACTGTAATGCTGAAATGTATCGCGTTGATAAATGTAATTGCTTTCGGCACCATTATCAGAGGAAAAAATAACCAAGGTATTCTCTTCAAGTCCATTTGCTTTTAAAGCCTCTAAGACCTGACCAACGCGATAATCTGTTTCCTCCATAAAATCGCCGTAATTGCCACAATTACTTCGCCCTTGAAAATCGGGATGTGTACTATGTGGTAGGTGCGGACTTGTTAATGGCAAGTACAAAAAGAAAGGTTTTCCAGACTTAGCCTCACTTGCAGCAGCATTGATATACGCCACTGCTTTATTTGCAAAAGTTTCCAGCACCAGTTCATCATTAAAGGAAGGTGCAACCTCAACATAGCCCTTAGCTTTTTCCTCTTGATATGGCGGTGTCATCCTATACGTGCGTGGGGTAACATCCATTTTCTTTTTAGTATATAATGTGGGAGGATCTAAAACACGATCATTTTCCAGATATGTTAAAATTCCATAATTCATGGATGCTGCAATACCAAAAAAATAATCGAAGCCTTTTTCAATAGGGCCGTCTGTAAAAGGCTTCGACCAATCGCGGCCGCCTGTTTTGGAATCTCCTACAAACTCCATCTGAAGATGCCACTTACCAATCATCGCTGTACTGTATCCTTTATCTCTAAGCAAGGAAGCAATAGTCATTCGGTCCTTTTCGATTAAACACGGGCCATCTGCACGTAATACATTCTCTTTTAAGCTAGTTCTCCAGCTGTAACGCCCTGTTAGCAAACTATATCTAGAAGGTGTACAAACAGCATCACTACTATGTCCATCTGTAAAAACCACTCCCTCATTGGCTATTTTATCCATATGTGGTGTTTGAAATTTAGCATTCGGATTAAGAGCGCTTACATCACCATAACCTTGATCATCGGTATAAATAATAACCACATTAGGCCTTTGCTTAGCTGCCTTAATATTTTTAACTTTTGATGCGAGCTTTTCTCCTTTCAAATGTGAAAGCATAAAATTGGCTGCATGATTATTTATCGAATCTATAGACGGGGATATATTGGAACCGTGAAAACTATGTCCACCATTTTTAACAGTCAATAACTCGACATCTGCCTTTTTTTTCTTCGCCACCTCCATCATATAAGTAGCATTAATTATTGGCAATGTGGTATCTTGATCCCCATGCAATAATAAAATAGGAGGACTGTTTTTTTCTAGTAATTCGGTTGGACTAAGCAGCCTAGCCAATTCGGGCTTATCACTTAGTGGCGCACCTAAAAGCCGTTCAAAAAGCGTCCCATCTTCAAAAATAGACCCAGGCCTTAAGTCGTTATGCACCAGTGATGTAAAAGGAAAATAAGACGCCACACATTTAAACTGTGGAGAAACCCCTGAGAGCCGATTATCTCCCTGAAAATCAGAATCCTTACCCAAAGCAGTTACCAAACTTAAATGCCCACCTGCCGAGCCTCCCCAAATTCCATAACGTTCTTCATCCAGCTGATACTTCTCCTTGTTTTTTAGGAGAAAACGAGCGGCATCCTTAGCATCTACAACAGCATCGTAAGCATTAGTATTACCACGCGCTAGCCTATATTGTATGGAAGCACATACCACACCATGATCCAGCAAGGTTCTCAAACTGCCTAAAAACGGTTTTTTCAAAATATTATACTTACTTCCACCAGCCCATCCTCCGCCGTGCACATGAAGCATCCACGGTTGTTTTTGCTGGACTCTTTCAGCATTCGGGTAGAAAATGGTCATATCTAATGTTACACCATCTACCGTTTTATAAACTACTGTTTCTATATGCTCAAATGTGTCGAGGATCTCTTGCTCCTCGGCTGTTTGTGCAAACACAATCGATTGACAACCCAACATAAAAAAGAATAAACCTCTCTTTAACAAAAGCTCTATTTTGAACCTCATAAAATCACCCATATTCAACTTTTTACTTTAAAAAAAACTTAATAAAAAAACGTTTAAACTATTTATTTTGAAATGTCTTCAACTTTACCTTTACTTTTAATTTGTGATTTTTTTGTTCCTGGCAATAGAAGGACCTTAGCTTCTGTTTGATTATCTAACTGAATATTAGACGCCCTAACGCCTTCACCTTGATAATAAGCATATCCGTTTCTGGTTGACAATTCTATAGCAAACACCTTAGGAACAAAAGAAACCTTAGATGTTTTTATATTCACCTTATGATTTGAACCATTTATCGCGGCGAGCAAAGTGTTATTCATTCCGTCTCTACTATCCAGAATCTCAATATCCACAGAAGCATTTTTAGCACTGGTTTTCGTGATACAGAATGCCTCTGCATATTTAGCGTCGGCACTGCAATTAATAAGCACATCGTCGTTGCCCACATTAAATCCAGCTGCTATGGTGTTGGTTACTTTACAGTTAATAACCGTATCTCCAATAGCATTCAATCCCGTACAAATACCACGTCTCATGTTTGTTACTGTACAATCTTTAATGGTGGTTGCCCCTGTAAGGACACCTGGAGATGTGTCTGGATAAATGCGAATACCATCCTCACTCATAGAGAACATCTCTCCGGGCAAAAAAGTACCATCACTGGCCACCCGTGCCCCTTCAACATATCCGCCCTTTGCAGCTTTAAAATTTTTATCAAAAGCATAACCAGAGGTTTCCGCTAAAATGGCATCGGTAGTTCTTAATAAACCATCCACATGGCAATCTTCTATTAACGTATTTTGGGCACCTTGAACAAAAATAGCGTGTCCCATAGCACGCATATGAACCTTACATCCTATAAGCTTCACACCGTTAGCAGGGTATCCAATCCTAATTCCATTCATTTTACGTACGTCGTTTCCACCTAAACCATAAAAGCTACCATAGCCCCAAGGGTTTGAACCAGCAGTTCTTATTTCTGCATTTTTTAATGTTACATCCAACCCCACTAAATTGAATATTTTATTTTTACTTTGGTGCCCGTACGAGGCTCCATAAGTTTCCACATAAGGCCCTTCCATAACGCTGTGCGCTCCTGACATTTCCAGTGCACAATACAAACTTTTTTCGCTATTTCCTCTAGCTAAGCTCGTATTGGCGAATAATTTGGTATCGACCATTAAGCGTACGCCATTTAAATCGTAATGACTATTGGTTCCAGACAACTCTATAAAACGTGTACAAAAGGCTTTATCAATCTGGTACGGTCCGGGTTTGAGTCGAATGTTCACATTATCTTGAGCAGCATACCCCCTAAACTCGCTTATATTATCCACTAAAATAAACCCATCGCTATCGAGTACTGGCTTACTATTATCTTCAGTAAGTTTAATAGCAGTTATGACGTGAGACAAACCATTTACAACTGCAACATTTTTATTTTTTTCAATTCTAAAAACAAGTTGCCCCCTTACTTTTAAATTTTAAGCGCCACTGTTTTGGGGGCTGTTCCCTTACCATCATATCGCCATAATTCATTGGCCGCAGCATCTAAAAGCGTTATGGGCACAGAAGTGGCATCTCCCGTTTGAGCATAGTTAAATGTTACGGCCTTTACGGCTGTATCTAATTTGAGATGATAATACGCATACATATCTCCTGTAAGCGCACTTAGGGGGCTGGTTGTAAAGGTAAGACCACGCTGTGTTGTATGGGTTTTAAAAAACGTTTCAGCTTTAGAATCATTATAGCGGATGGTCCATTTTTCTGAAGTTTTGTTTTGAGCAAAAGATACAGTCGTGATTACTTGTACAAAAACAAGTAAAAAATATAAGGGTCTGGTTTTTAAAATCTGTGTTTTCATTGTTTTAATTTCTATTTGGACTTTTCTCATTCATGCATATCTGTTGCGGCTAAAAACGATCGGGGTTCTGCTGGGCTAAAAGAGAAGGGCTTAAAGCCTGTTCGTATTTCATCTTTAACTCAACTAAAACTTTTACAGTTATAGTTTCACGACCTTTCTTGTGATACTTTTTGAGGTATCATCAAGCTTTAAAAAATAAACCCCGCGATTTAATTGGGACACATCCAGTATGGTTTCTGAAAGGTTTTTAGGAGCTATTTCCATTACTTTCCTGCCATTAATATCATATAAAGCGATATTAATTTCATTATAATCCCAATGAATATTAGTTAAAGAAATAACCAGATTGTCCCGTACGGGGTTTGGATATAACCTTAAGGCACTACCCTTTGTATTCTTAACAGATAAAGACGCCTCGAACACCTCCACTTCGGCCAAGGACAAAGCACCGGTGCCATTCAATACTATTTTTACAATTTGTCCCTGCACACCTCCAGCGTTTAAGGTTATGGCAGGATCTGGATAATTGGTAAATACTTTAGAAAACACTAGTTCTTCATTAGAATCTAGCACATAAACCGTAAAATCACTTAATCTAGCTTTACAACAATTATCGGTTCTATTAAAAATCTTGATTTCTCCAAGTGCTGTTTCCGATTGTAATGTGACTTGCCACCAAGGATTGGCTTCTGAAAGGGTGTGCGATACAGAATTATTAACCCAAACCCCATCTGTATTGCCGTCGATTGCATTTGCCGCAAAGCCATCACTGCTGCGGGACGACGATTGTGAAGCTGTTCCCAAAACAGCTAGATTTTCATAATTACAATTACTAAACATGGTATTTTGTGTACCATTATCCGTAATTGTACCACAAGATTGTCCCGAAATATTAGAACTATCTGAATGTAAGACTATAGGAAAGTTTGTTAGATTTTTAACAACAATATCTGTTGCTGAAAAATTATTCTGCGACGCATTACTCCCGTTTAAAACCCTAAGTCCTTGTAAATCGCCAGAAACCATAATTTTCAAATTACTTGGAATAGTGGTGATATCACTTCTAAAAGTAAGATTGTGGTTTTTACCCCCTATATATGCTATTGCACCATGTCCGTTATAATACGCATCACTAGGCGGCAGAATGGTGATATCCGCTACGTATCCATTATCGCTACCATATGTGTTTTTAAAAACAGGTCCATATATAGCATCTGCACCACAATTTACAACGGTACCGCTACCGATAGAGTAGCCGTTCTCGCTACCTAAAACCGTACAGCCCTCTACATATTTTGTACCTGTAGCGTGTGCCAATGTGACACCAGTTCTAGCGTTTTTTATTGTGCAATTTAAAACGGTAGGATTATCTGTTCCCCTTTCAATCTCTACGCCATCGATATAAGTGGTCCCGCCATTATAGGCACGGATTCCCCCCTCCTGTAAACTCATCATATAACCCGCAGGAAGCTTATAGCCCCAAGTGGTCATAAAACCTACATCAAAAGCAGGTCCAGATGTTTCCGCCAACATATCATCAGTAGTGCGCATCTCACCTTCCATATAACATCCTTCTATAATAGGGTAACTAGCCGCTTGCATAAAAACAATGTGACCATAAGCGCGTGAAATAACAGTAGTATTTTTAAGATGGTTGCGCAACCCTCGTATTAAAATCCCAGAATGTTTGCGATGTTTAATAACTGCCCCCCCCCCTTTACCAAAAGCATCCCCATAGCCATATGGATACGACCCACGTACCGTTACATGAAACCCTTCAATTCTATTGTCTTTTCCATCCATGATGATGGCTTGTGCGGTTTTTTTGGGAGCTGTGCTTCCCACATCTACCATGGTTAGGTTTTTAAGAACATTGTTATTTCCCAGTATCTGTATTTCATTAACCGCTACCGAACCAAATAATGTAAACACATTAGTATCAATATTTATGGTAACTCCAGTAAAATCGTAAATACTATTAGAACCTTCAAAAAGCAACAAAGGATTGCTATATTTCCCTAACAACACATCTGATGTTGTTATATCATACACTCCAGGCGCTAATTTTACCTCCACATTATCGTTACTTAAATGGGGTAATAATTCTGCTAATGAATTTACTATGATGGGTTGTGCCTGAATGGTATGAAGAGACAAAAAGGCCAAAATAAAAAGGCCTGTTCGCATTAAAGCGTAGTTTTTTTCCACAGTGTATATCGTTTAGTTTAGTTTCACTAAAATACGACCTATGTGCAAATGTGTTTATAAATTATGATGAAATAGCTATAACTTATAGCCTGTTTCCGTTAAAATTTATACATTAATCTGCCACAGCCATGGTTTTATGGGCTTCCTACAAAAAGTTTGTCGTTTATCAGATTCTTATAAATCAAATTAAAAAAACCGACTGGTATAAATTTTTAAGAGAATGAATTAAAAATCCATTCTCTTAAAAATCACATCCTTAATCGCCTAAATAAGCACCATCTTCTTTAAGCTTGGCTTCTAATTTTGAATACTCCAGTTTCTCTGGTGTGGTATGCTCCATAACAGACAAACCTGCCAATGTTCCTGCACCTTGGCCAATAGCCATGGCAATAGGCGTAACCCTTAAGCCTGCACTAGCGTGATGATCTGCACCAATAGCCCTACCAGAAAGCACTAAATTATTTACCTCATTTACCAATAATGAATCTTTAGGAATATAATACGCTCCCTCATCTTTTAAATGCACTGTATCTGTGGTACCACCGTCTGGCGAATGCACATCCAATGGATAACCACCCACGGCAATGGGCTCTTTAAAGCGTACCTCGTTTACTAAGTCTTCTGCACATAACACATATTTTGCGTGTGGATGTCGAGATTCTCTAATACCAATATGAGGTGCGGTACTTACAAAGGTTGCATTTTCGAAACCTGGCGCATACTTTCTTACAAAATTATAAATTTCAACACATTGCTTACGTCCCATAGTTTCGGCCTTACTTAAGTCGAACGGGTTTAAGGGGTTAAAACCTAATACACGAGAGGTGTTAAAAATAAACTCACCTTCCGTATTCGTTTCAAAAAACAACACGTTATCTCTAGGGATCGTAACTTCTCCTTTAGCTTTTGCTGCATTCCATAAATCATAAAAGCCCCATGTAGAAATACGTTTCGTGCGTTTTAAAACCTCAGCCCTATCCTCTGCTCTCTCATCGGCATCAAATTGATCCCAATTATTAATCATATACTCCCTAAGCTTTTCAGTATCGACATTACCAACCTTAATATTAGTGGTCATGGGTTGCGATTTATTATCTTCTTTTCTACCTTCGGTAAATGGCACTCCAGAAAGTTTTACAATTTCACTATCGCCGCTGGCATCTACAAAAACTTTTGCAGGAATTTCTTGAATTCCGCCTCTATTATGAATAAAAATAGATTTTATTTCTTTTCCTTCTTTCGAAATATCAATAAAACGGGTATGGTATAAAATTTCGGCTCCTGCTTCTATCACCATATCTTCCAGGGTTACTTTCAACATTTCAGCATCAAAAGGTGTTACCGTAGAACAATAGCCCGTGCCATCTAAAATATGTCCCGGGCTTGCCCCTTTCGCTACTAATCTACTAACCATCTCGTTTGGTGTACCAAAAACCAATTGCCGTCCTGCTTTATTGTGAAACGTCATCATGGGGCCAACGCCCATCGCTGTTAAAGACCCTCCTAAAAACCCGAATTGTTCTATTAATAAGGTTTTTGCCCCTGTTTTTGCCGACGCGATTGCTGCATGGCTTCCTGATACGCCTCCCCCTACTACAATGACGTCGTATCCTTCTACTAATGTTGTTTTAAATGTTTTCATCTCTCTTTTTTTTCATATTGAAACACCTTACACATTTGATGCTTCTTTTTTTAATTTATTATTAATTTTTGAATGTACCAATGCCACCACAATAACGACCAAAGCCCCCACTGGGAACCACCAAAAGAAACTGATGCCCTCGTAATGCATTCCAGCAATAACGAAAATAGTGGTTATAGCCCCTACTAATATTCCTGTAAACGTTCCTTTTCGCATTAATGCTAAAAACGCTATCCCTATTAAAGTTCCATAAGCATAACCTGGCACTTTAAATCCTAATGCCAGTAAGCCACCATCTTGAAAAAAACTAAACCCATACGCTAACATTGCCAAAACAACTCCCCAAACAATAATGGCTATTTTTGATATTTTTACCACTTTATTTTCATCCATGGTTTTTAGCTTAGGATAAACCAATGTGCCAACCCCCATGACACTCGTTTGAGAAAGCGCTGTTAAGGCAGAGTCCAGAGTTGAAATACCGGCAGCGAACATGGCGGCTATAATGAGTCCTGAAATACCATTTGGCAATTCGTTGACCACAAAATATGGAAATATCCTATCGGGCTCTGTGCTTATGGAGCTGCTTACCACATCAGACAGCGGGTAGATATCGTAATACACGACCAACCCAATGCCTACAAAAGCCATAATCCACGTTGTTGCTACCCCCACAACAGAAAAAGCGACCGCTTTACGTGCTTCTTTTAAATTCTTACAACATAAGGCACGCTGTGTTACCACTTGATCTACGGCGTTAGAGCCAAACTCAAAAAACGTGCAACCTAAAATACCCACCCATAAGGTATATGTTTTATGAGGATCCAAAGATAAATCCCATAATACTAATTTAGCTTTTTCGTCGGCTATAGCCATCATCTGACCAAAACCACCAGGTATGTCGCCCACAGCATAAAAAAGTGCAAAACAAGCGCCGAAAATAAAAATCACAAATTGAATGGCATCTGTCCAAACCACCGTGGTTATACCCCCTATATAAGACCACAGTACCGCAAACAACGCTATAATACCAATGCAAACCATGGTACTTTGCCCCGTAATAACACTCAATACTAAAGCTGTACCCAATAAACGCACCCCTTGGCTCATGGTGGCACCAATCATAAAAAATGTACGCGATAACTGACTGGTTTTTATGCCCAACCTATTTTGTATAAAATCATAGGGACTAAAAACACCTTCTTCATAATATTCCTTTAACAAAACATATACAAACAGAATATTACCCAAAGCAAAACCAATGGTCATTTGCAAATAGGTTAAATTTCCATGCATTGAAAACACAAAGGCTGGTACTGCAATAAAAGTTGCGACACTGGTTTTTGTTGCTATTAATGATAAGGAAACAGCCCACCAAGGCAGATTGTTACCACCTTTAAAAAAGGCATCTAAGCCTTTATCTTTATTTTTTACCAACTCGCCAATAAGTGTTGTTCCTAATAAAAAGACAATTAACACGATCCAGTTTACGGTAGAAAAATGACTGGATGCTATCTCGTTACCTCCCTGTGCAAACACAGAAAAACAACAAAATAAACCTACAATAACCACAATAAATTTTTTCATTATTTCACATTTTGTTGTTTAGCATTATTCTATTTAAAAAGTTTGTGATGTTTCTTCACTATTTAAATTGAAAGTATTTTTAGTCTAGTTTGAGGTAAGCATCGTGTATAAAAATGAGGGATAATTTTCGCCTGAAATAGTTCCTGCTCCCGAAGCACCAGACCCTTTAGTTAAAGAGTCGCCAAAGCATATGATTCTTTTATAAGTATTTAACAAACCATTATCTTTCAAGTAGTTAAAAACATTGTCTGCTATAAACTTATAACCTAGAGGTTTTAAATGCACGCCATCCTTTACATTACTGTTTTTCTCATTTCTTATATAGTCATCTTGATTATGGGCAGGTAAATTATTTGCTTTAAATGCAGCATTAATATCTACAAAAAGAACTTGATTGTCCTGAGCGACTTGTTCTACTATCTGTCCTGCTTTTTGAAGTTTTACATTTGGCGTATCTTTAAACAAGGCTTTATCATGACGCATATACAGGTATATACTATCTACTGTTGGCGGACTCATTAAAAGGATCTGCGCTTTATTTTCTTTTATACGCTTTACTATTTGATCAAGATTGGACCGATACGTTTCATAAGACACAAACTTCTTGGAATTCAACATATCATTAGTACCAACCATTAGGATTACCAAGTCTGGCTTTTCCCTTAAGACTTCTTTTTCTAATCTAGAAATTAAGTTTAGCGTGGTATTTCCCGCAACGCCCATGTTTTCGAGTGTCAACTCTTTTTTAACAAAAGTGTTATTCTCGGTTTTAATTTGAGTCGTTTTACAGGCGCTAAAAAGCAACAAAGCCATTAGTGATCGTGATAATTGTTTCGTTATATTCATGACTTTTTTTATTTAATTAAACTGATTATCGCTTCCAAGATCTTCTAATAACGCTCCATTGGATATCACTTTGCAATTCGCCGATAATGCTTTAAAAACGATAGGCATCCCGGTTTCATTGGTTAATGTAATGTTGTAGGCTCCAGAAAACGCTTTAGGATCGGTATTGGGTTGTCTATAAGCATGAACATCCGACCAAAAAGATTCTCCAAAAACAATTGGAACACTGTGACCCCTTTGTTCATTTTTATAGTTTTTTAAGGTTATTTTATGTCCAGTCCCATTAATTTCCGCCAAACGCTTAACGGGATATGCGCCAACCGTATTTATGAGTTCCAGCTCTATATCACAATTTTCAGTATTGTTATTGTGAAAACTTAGTAATGGCCCATATTTAGCATCGCCTTTTGAATTTTTGATAATAGCATTTTTCGATACCGAATAGCCTTTTTCTTGACATTCGAGCGCTGTACAACCGTCAATTATAGTTTCGCCCACATGAGCACTTAAATCGAAACCCGACCTCATGTGCTTTACAGTGGTATTTATAACCGTAATATGCTCCGTTTTTCTTCCAACAAAATACCCATAAGGATACGATCTTACGCCATCTTCGGCCAATGATTTCATTTCATTAGGTAGTATTTTACCTGGAGGATAATCACTCTTAAAACCGGTTTCAAAAGCAGGCCCCGACGTTTCCGCAA
This sequence comes from Mariniflexile ostreae, assembly GCF_042427585.1. NCBI lineage: Bacteria > Pseudomonadati > Bacteroidota > Flavobacteriia > Flavobacteriales > Flavobacteriaceae > Mariniflexile > Mariniflexile ostreae. Next base: position 56,923 of record NZ_JBHMFC010000074.1, read on the forward strand.
GCATATCGGTTGTAGAACGCATTTCACCTTCCACATAGCAGTCCTTTATATAGGTATTAACGGCACCTTGCATAACAATCCCATGGCCAAACGCTTTAGTATACACTTTGCAACCTATAAGCTTTGTATCTTTTCCTGTAACCAAAAGCGAGGAATGCTTTTGAGGCTTAACGATAGTTCTCTTTCCTTTTCCCAATAAATGGCCGTAACCATAAGGATAAGACCCTTGAATGTGAAGGGTGGTGTTCAAGATGGTATTACCATCGCCCATAACGTGCATCATGATAGCACCCCGAGTAGGTGCTTCATGTTTATGAGCGCTATCGTAAACCTCTACCCCATCGATCGTGTTATGGTTGCCCGAGACAAAAAGTTCGAAAATTTGACGCTCACCAAAAACTTTATGCAATTTGGCGTCTATATTTATAATAACATTTGTTAAAATATAGTGACTATTATTCCCAGAAAAGTTGAGCAATGACGCTATAGGAAAATCTGATATATGTGTATCCCCTTCTAATCTTTTTAATATTGAGGTTTGACTTAGTTTAATGTCATCGAGGTTGTACGTTCCTGGTTTTAACTTTACAACCACGTGGTCTTTTGACAAGTATCTTGAAAACTCTTGTAAATTTTCAACTACAATAGTTTTTTCCGTTAACGCTTGGTCTTTTTTATAGGGTTTACAAGATAAAAACACAGTTACTCCAATTAATAATAATCGCAATAAAATAGGTAATTTAATCATAGATAAAATAGTTGAAAATTTACAGTGCTTTCGTTTTTAATTAACGATGTTGCTTTGGCCGTTATCGGTTACCGTACCGTTAGTTGTTACAGAATTAGAATCTGCTAGATCAGTAAAAACAATAGGCATTTGGGTTTTATTATTTAGAAAATTAGTACTAGCACCAGCGTATTCACTATAAGAAAAACCTCTAAAAAACTTATCATCTGCATACGTCGATTCTCCAAAAACAATAGGCAACGGTGTTGCTCTTACCTTATTCTCATGATTTTTAATAGTAATGTTATGGCCATTTCCAATTATTTCGACCAAACGCTGAGGCGGGAAGTCGCTTTCAGTATTAATCAATTCCAAATCGACAACACAATTTCTACTATTCTTATAAGGGAAAGTTAATAGAGGACCATACTGGGCATCCCCTTTACTTTTAGAAATTTCAATACCCGTTCCTCCTGAAAAAGCACTTTCACAACCTATCGCTGTACTGTTTGAAATAGTCATTTCACCACTTCCATGGACTAAAACAAAACCACTACGCATATTTTTTACGGTGGTATTCACTACGGTTACCTTTTTAGTTCTAGAATATGAAAATGGCCCATCTAAATACGTTCTTACCCCATCTTCATTCATAGAAATCATATGGCCTTTTTCAAAATAACCAGGCGCATAATACGATTTAGGAACTTGTTTTCCATCTACAGTTACATATTGAGTGATATCAGAAAGATCCCCTTCTAAGATGTCGTCTGTACTTCGCATTTCACCTTCCACATAACAGTCTTCTATAAGCGTATTTACAGCACCCTGCAACACAATACCATGCCCAAAAGCTCTGGTGATAACATTACATCTTAATAGTTTTGTACCTGTTCCTGTAACTAACAAAGAAGAGTGTTTATGCAAACTCACTAATGCATCAGAACTTTTACCTAACAACTGCCCGTAACCATAAGGCCAAGAACCCGTTATATATAATGAAACATCTTCTAAAGTGTTATCAACTCCAGAAACAGTAAGCATAATGGCAGAGGTTCCATCTGTATAAGGTGCGGTATAACCATCGCCTAAATTATTAAAACTTAATCCTTTTATAATATTATTAGTACCATCGATAAACACTTCATTAATCTTTCCATTATTATCAATACTAGGATAAATAGCGGTATCAACATTAATCACTACACCCTCTAAATCGAAAATATTATTATTGCCCGAGAAATGAAATAGAGTTGAAATGGCATAAGTTCCATCTGGAATTTGATCATTAGTATCGTCATATCTATCAATGTTTAGCTCTTTAAAATAAGATGCATCGTTAATCAAATACGTTCCTGCAGCCATTTTAACATGCACATCATCTTTAGCAGCATATTCTCTTAACTCCTCTAAACTACTAATGCTGATGATATCGATTTCCTCAGGAACCTCTTCATCAGGTTTTTCAATACTTTCTTTTTTTGGAGCTCCAACTTCTGGAAGGCTACAATTAAAAAGAAATAAACTTAATAAAAGGATTACTATATATTTCATAATTGTTTTTTTAAATTAAATTATTGTTTCTAACATTAAGATGAAGCCATATTTTCTTCTATTTTTTTTAATTTTAATAAAGCTTCCATAAAATAATAATCGGCATAAATAATTGGCACATCAATTTCAGAATTTGTGGGGTGATGTCCAGTAGAATGCAATAGTAATGCTTGATTTGTGTCTTTACTTAAATACGGCTCAGAGGACAAGAGCTCAATGAAGCCTTTAGCAGCATTAAAATACTTAGCCTTAAGATTGGCGTCTTTAACTAAGCCAGACAATTCCAATAACCCACAAGCAGCGACTGCTGCTGCTGATGCATCTTTTGGTGCATTTGGTATTTTAGGGTCGTCAAAATCCCAATACGGCATGCCATCTTCTGGTAAGCGCTCTAAAAACTTATCGGAAAGTTTTATAGCCGTTTGCAAGAAATCTTCTCGACCTGTTTCTCTATACGAAAAGGCAAAACCGTAAATACCCCAGGTTTGTCCCCTAGCCCACATAGAATCATCGGCATACCCTTGATGGGCGACCCCCCTAATAAAGGCGCCCGTTTTATCATCAAAAGAGCCTAAGTGATATGTGGAGTAATCAGGCCGTACCAAGTATTTCATGGAGACTTCTGCGTGGCTTACAGCAATATCATACAACTTTTTAGAGCCTCCGTTTTTCGAAGCCCAAAACAGCAGTTCCAAATTAATCATATTATCTATAATGGTGTTGTGGGGATACTGAGGTTTAGATGGCCATGAATGTATAGTGCCCACTATAGGGTTATACAAGGTCGCTAAAGTATCGGCCGCCGCCAACATGATTTTTTTATACTCTGGATTACCTGTTAACCTATAGCCATTGCCATAACTACAATACACCTGAAAACCTATATCGTGATCCATAGCGGGCGAATACGCTATGGTTTCTAGAGGTGCGGTAAACTTTTCGGCAGCCTCTTTTAAAGCCTCATCTTCTGAGTATTCGTAAGCATACCAAAGCACTCCTGGCCAAAACCCACTACACCAATCTCTAACACCTACCAATTCCCATTTTGTATGGTCTTGAGAAATCGTGCGCGGGAAACTATCGGCGGTTTTTAAGCTGTTTAAAGCGTCTCTTACTTTTGCCGTACTTGAGTTTAAAACCTTATCGACTGTTGGTGCTTCTGTTTCTTTTTTTGTGCTGTTACAACCTAACAATACAACCGCCAAACTTAAGGATGCTAATCCTATTTTAAAAATTCCCATATTTATTATTTAAAAGCTTTATTTCTAAAGACACGTTTTACAAAATGTTTTATTCGATAAAGTTTTTTAAATCCTCTACCGATTTAAATGAAATAATCCAATCTACACTAAGGGAGGTGTTGCCTGCATCTCCTAATAGAAAAATAAGCCGCTTTGTATCGGTATATGTTGTGGCACCGTTTGCAAAAGGCTGTACTGCACTGGAACCAAATCCCGAACCGCTTGTGCTTAAATCGAAATAATAAACACCTTGATCGTTTATTTCTGGATTTGGCACATGCTCGAAACCGGTTTTGTTATTGGCATACCAACCTCCTGCAAAATAAAAACCAAATCTAGAAGCTGGCAGATGATCTAGTTTTATTGCCAATAAAGGGAACTCACTAGATACCGTTAATTCTTTTCCTGTAGGTGTTTGAAATCCAAAATACCCATCTAAACTATCAAATGTTCCCGTTAGAGAACCTCCTGAAACCGACATACCAGTAGATCCAGGGTTATTAAACGACTCAATAGTTTCAAAATCATTATCGGTATCAAACAAAAATTTAAGACGTCCTATAGGGTATGAAAACTCTGGCCCCACTAAAACTTGCACACCTTTTGTTAAGGTAATTGGCCCTGTTCGTCCTGCAAACGGAACAGACACGACTATTTCGGTGTTAGTTATTGAAATGATTTCAGCATGAGCACCTCCGTTAAAACTTATCGTTATGGCATTAGAATCTGTACCAAAATTATCCCCTACTATGGTTATATTTTCTCCCGCCGAGGCTATGCTAGGAAGATAATAATCCACTTTGGCACCTGGAATAAATGTAAAGGTATCTGTCGTTTCTTTTACGTCGCCCCATACATCTACTTGAATTTTACCTGTGGTAGCCTTTGCCGGTACTGCAACTGTAATTTGAGTATTGGAATAACTTACAATGTGCTCTGCAAAGATGCCATTAAAATAAATTTTAGCAGCTTCTTTGAAGTCTCCAAAATGATTACCCTCTATAGTTATATATTCTCCAGAAAGCGCTGCTTGAGGAGAAAAAGATGTGACTGTTATTTCTGGATACGTTACCAATTCTGTTTGAAAGTCTTTTTCTGTATCATAACATGAGCTTAAACTCAGTGTTACTAGCGTTATCATGGCTAAAAATATTCTGTTTTTTATGTTTTTCATGACTGTTTGTTTTTATTAATATCAGAATGTTAATACCCTGGGTTTTGCAACAAATTATTATTTAACCCTATTTGCCCAGTTGGCAGCGGAAATAAATAATGCTTTATCGAAAAATTACGATTTGAAGCGGGGTCTAACAACAAGGCTCTTAAATTACCTGCTCCAGTAGGTGTACTTACTTCACCATAAGGGTATAAACCAGGGTTATACAAGGACGCGTTGTTTTCAAAAGCAGTCCCTTCTATAACAGCTCCATATATATCTTGATTTAATTCTTGCTCGGCTATGCCCCAACGTTTTAAATCATTATATCTAGAATTTTCGCCATAAAGCTCGATGGTACGCTCTCTTCTAATCTCTTCTAATAAATCCATATTATTAGCTATTAAACTAGCATTAGAAACACCTGGAAGCCCTGCTCTAGACTTAACCAAATTAATTGACTCGTCTAACTCTGTATCGGTTAATGTGCCGTTAAGTTCGTATAAAGCTTCTGCATACATTAAATAGACTTCGGCCAGTCGGATGTATGGATAATCTGCAGATTCTTGATTATCCTCACGATAGCTACCATACTCATAAGCAGAAAATTTTTGATTAACGTAGCCTGTACTTGTTATGGCTTTTAGCTCCACAGAACCGTCTACAGGAGCTTCATAAGTGTTGTAATCGGCAAAATAGGCTTCCATGCGATAATCTCTATTCTGGTATTCATCCGATACGTTTACATAACCTTGAAACAATGGAGAATTTTGTATGGTTTTTCCATCTGTACATAGGAACATATCCATCATTTTTCGGCTTGGCTGCAAACGGCCTCTAACAGAGTGACTTAGTTTTGATTTTCCTTGACGCAGGGCAAAATCATACTTTCCATAAAGAATAAATTCATTATTGGTAGATTTATCTAAGCCTGCAGGGTTGGAACCGCTATCTTCTAAATTAAATAAATAAAAAGAACTTTTGTTATCCAAAACATTATTATAGTTCCACAATTCAAAACCGCCTTGATCTATTACTGTTCTTGTTAAAGTAATGGCTTCTTGTAGATACAATTCTATATTTGCAGGCTGATATCCTACACTGCCAGCCCCAGAGGCAACCCCGTCGCCATCGGTAGCGGTACCTACATATTTCATCCATGTAGCCTCATGCAAAAGCACTTTGGCCTTAAACGCCATAACCGCCCATTTACTTATTTTTCCTTTGTCTGCCGTTCCTATATTTTGCTCCAATGGTAAATCGGGCATAGCATCTTCTAAATCCTTTAATACTTGGGCCACCACTTCATACCGACTATTTCGAGGAGCATAAATTTCTGGATAATTTAAATCTAATGTTCTCGTAACAATGGGTACCCCACCAAAACGTTGTACTAAAAAGTAATGGTGCCAAGCTCTAAAAAATTTGGCTGTAGCTACGTATAAAGCAATGTCATCAGGGTTTCCTCCGTAATTAGTTGCTCTTTCCAATAATAGATTAGCTGTTCTAATTTTGGAGTACGTATCGTCCCAATACGCATCCTCTTCTGGAGCATTAATAGTACCTCTTGCATAATCTTGTTGCGGACCAGTTATGAATGATGTTAAATCTGTACCATAGTCCATGAAATCTGCTCCTGACGACCAGCCTAACAACCCTGGATACAGGCTATTTGCACTGGCCTCAAAATGTTCTGGTTTATTAAAATAATCAGACTCTGTTATAGAGGCAGGTGGGTTTAAATCTATAAACTCATCTGAACATGAAAACAAAGCAATCGCCATTAATGGCATTAGTATATATATTATTTTTCTCATTTGTCTATCTTTTAAATTTTATTGAATGGCGCTATTCTTCTAAATGGATAATTTTACACCTAAAGCCCATGTTCGCATAAAAGGATAAGAACTTGAATTTGAATTGGCACTAGCTTCTGGGTCGTAGCCATCATCTAAACTTGTAAACTCAAATAAATCATTTCCAGAAAAGTAAATTCTTAAATTATCTATTTCTGTATTTGCAATTTTTAATGCTTTGATGTTATACCCTAACACTAACGTTTTTAAGCGCAAGTATCTGTTATTTTGCAACATAAAATCTTTGTTAGCAAAGTTCCACGCCGTACGCGTGGCATTGGTACTGGTTCTAGGGTATTGAGAATTGGGTTGAGATTCAGACCAGGTTTTTCCCATAAACGCTGTAGATTGATTTTGATATACAGCACCAAAAGGATAAGCAAAATAACCTGTTCTTAGTATGTTTTGATCTAACACACCTTGAAAAAATGCTGATATGTCGAAATTTTTATATTGGGCATTTAAGTTTAGCCCGTAAACATAATGAGGAGATGCATCTCCCTTATACACAAGATCTTCAGAGTTTATAACCTTATCACCATTGGTATCAACAATACGGGAATCTCCAGGCCTTAAACTAACGGTTGAAGATAATTGAGAAGGCACCAAACCGTTTGAGCCTCCACCAGTGTACGTTGCGTAATAAGAATCTACAGCTGCTTGATTTTCAAAAAAACCATTGGTCTCATACATAAAGTACGAATTAATAGGGTAATGTTGTAGAATTTCACCATTACCGGCATCATTAAGTCCTGCAACAATGGTTTGTCCGCCTTCATACTTTGTGATTATATTTTTTGTATCACTCATGTTTGCAGAAATACTATAACTAAAATCTCCCACGGTATCTTTCCAACCAAGCACGGCCTCCCATCCAGCAGTTTCTAAATTACCAATATTTGTGTAAGGCGCAGAGGCTCCAACAACCGATGGATAAACGCCACGGATTAGCATTCCTATATTATCTTTTTTGTAAAAATCTACAGAACCAAACATTTTGTTATTAAACAACTTAAAATCTACACCAAACTCTGAGGTAACGATACGCTCCCACGTTGTTGTTGTACTAGTTAGCCCATCTGCTTTTGCTGTATTTTGCAGACCCGCGGTAGATCCAAAAACGGTGTCTCCAAAACTCACACCCGACAAATAGGAGAATGTGTTAATGCCAGAAGTACTTCCTAATTCACCATACCCCCCTCTTACTTTTAGAAACGATATAATATTACTATCTCTCAAGAATTTTTCGTTGGAAACAACCCAACCACCAGATATAGAACCATAATTAGACCATTTATAACCATCGGCAAATCGAGAAGCTCCATCGCGTCGTCCTTGTAATTCTAATAAATAGGTTCCTTTATAATCGTAATTTAAGCGCCCTATATACCCGAAAAAGCCCCATGTTCCAGCACCGCCGTTATTGGTTACTATCAAATCTGTACTTCCCAGATTTAAATCGTAAACACCATAATCCTCAAAACCATTCCGTCTTCCATCTAAATGCTTACTTGTTTTAAGTTCCCCTTCAGCTGCAAGTAGCCCAGAGACATTGTGGTCTCTTAAACTTTTACTATAATTAAAGGCCCCTTTAAAATTTTTGTAAGTGCCCATATTCATTTCTTCAAATATATAAGGCGTAGGGTTTATAGAACTGTTGGCTGGCGTTCCAAACCAACCGTAAGTTTTTACATTTAACACATACTTTTGATAATTTTGATAGTCTCTAGCATAGGCAAAACTTCCAGAAAAACTTAAATCGTCTGTAATTTTATAATCCGCAGACAATGCAATTTTAAGTTGTTCCCTTTCATCATTAACGCGACCACCTTCTGCAGAGTTTGCAATGGCATTTTTGCCGCCCCCTACTACACCAAAATTACCATACCACTGGCCGTAAGGGTTTTGTGCGGCAAACAAAGGTGCATCATAAGTAATCGAGTTGGCATTTAATCCGCCCGACGGGCCAGAAAAATCTTTAAAGAAATAAGATATGTTCGTGTTAAAACTTAATTTTTCACTAATATCATACCCATAATTTACTAGAAAATTATACTTTTCAGTGCCGTCATAAGCTGTTTTTAGTCCTCCAACATTTTGATCATAGCTTAACCCCACGCGATAATTACTTTTATCTGTTCCTCCAGAAACACTTAAGTTGTGTTGGTTTGAATAAGCATCTCCATACATTTGATCGAAAATATTAGCATTGCTTAAATGGATGTTTCCTAAACGCCCTCCTAACTCATAAATCCCCTCATATCCAGAAGCCATTTTCTCGAGTGCAGATTTATTCCAGAAAAAATAATCCGGATTGGAATCTTGAGAGGAGGCTTCTAAAAATATATTAGCATACTGCTGCATGGTTGGTGTTGGTGGCCTAATACCTACTGTACCCAATCTAAACACGGTACTTGCTACAACTTTTGTTTTTCCTTTTCCTTTTTTTGTAGTTACCAAAATAACCCCACCAGCAGCTCGAGAACCATAAATAGATGCCGAACCTCCTTTAAGGATGCTTATAGCTTCAATATCATCTGGATTCATATCGTAAAAGGAATTATTACTCAAAACAGGCACACCATCAATAACAATTAAAGGCGCAATTCCATTTACAGAACTTGTTCCTCTAATTTGCATACCCAATCCTTCGCTTCCTGGTCTTGAGGAGTTTCGTGTTACTACCAAACCAGGCGACGCTCCTTGAAGCGATAGTGCAGGATTGGTTACAGCCAAATCTTCGAATTTATCTGATTTTATTTGCTCTATCGAGCCTGTTAAAGTCTCTTTTTTTGCTGTACCATACCCAATTACAACAACCTCGTCTAACTGACTAACATCGGCCTTTAAGGCTACGTTAATTGTGGATTGTCCTCCTACAACAACTTGTGTTTTTACAAATCCTAAAGAACTAAAAATCAATACCGATTTACCAGAAGGCACCTTAATGCTATAATGACCATCAAAATCTGTAATGGCGCCGGTATTGGAGTCTTTTAATATCACATTAACTCCCACTATTGGCATCCCGTCCTCTTCTGAAGTTACAACTCCTGTAACAACAAGTTCTTGAACTTCCTCTTCAACATTATTATTAGCGTATCCGTTTACTGAAATTAAGCATAATAATAAAGGCGTTAAAAAAATTGGTTTTAATTGTTTTACTCTATCTAAAAAACAGAGACTCCAACATTTCTTTTTTCTCATAAAAGTTAAGTTTTAGTTAGTTCGCTTTAATGTTATTTGCAGACTAAAAATTGACCATCTGTTTTTAACATTATTTAACAGTAGCAATATTAAAAAGAGTCTTGTTTATAAAATCAAACTTATAGCTCCTTTAATAGACCTTATAGCCCATTTAAGAACAATCACAGTAAATACAAGGCCTAGAGCATGGTTAGCTCTTTAGCAATTACAAGAATAAAAACTATTTTTATGTGTAAAATATAATGCAGATGGGCAAGTGCCAGGTTAACAAAACACAGAAACTAATTTGTATTAATCTGGTTGCTGCACTTTCAAGTGTTCGGCAATAAACGCCTTAGGGGTCTGGTTAAATTGCTTTTTAAACGATTTACTAAAATATGTGGGCGAGTTAAATCCAGACATATAAGCAATTTCTTTTATGGCATATTCGTTTTTTAACAATAACTGAGAAGCATATTTTAAACGAATAGTTCTAATAAAACTAGTAGGGTTATCTCCTGTAAGGGATTGTATTTTTCTAAAAAATTGTGAGCGCCCTATACCCATTTTCTCATACATGTCTTCTAGCGAAAAATCTAAATCTTCGATATTTTCCAATACAATTTTTGTAGCTTTCTCCAAAAACACCTCATCTAAAGTATTTGTGGTAAGGGCATCCGAAGGCATTAAAGCCGTAAGTTTAGAAAACTTTTCTTGTAATGTTTTTTTAGCTTGCAGTAAGTTTTTAATTCGTACCGTTAGTATGTTTAAACTAAATGGTTTTGACAAATATTCATCGGCACCAATTTGAAATCCTTCAATTTTGTCTTCATCTAAAGTTCGAGCCGTTAAGAGGATTATAGGAATGTGCGAGGTATCTAAATCGGATTTTAAAAGTCTACATAATTCAAAACCATCCATTTTAGGCATCATAATATCACTAACAACGATATCTGGAAAGTGCTTTTTCACCATTTTTAAGCCCTCTTTTCCATTAGCAGCTTCTTTTACTTTATACAGCGGACTTAAATGAGTCTTTAAATGGGTTCGCAGCTCTTTATTGTCTTCAACCAACAATACGGTTTTCAATCCTGTTTTTTCCGTAGGGCTACTTTCTGTTGTTGCATCACTTGTTGTAAGCATATCATACTCTAAAGATTTTATCGTATTAATTAAAAACTCATCTTTAACATGTGACACCTCTGTAAGTTCTCCTTTTTGTATTAAAGGTAGTTTTACAACAAATTCGCTTCCCTTTTTATACACACTTTCAGCATAAATTTCTCCCCCATGCATTTCCACTAGGGCTTTTGTAAAATCTAGACCAATTCCTGTTCCTGTTTTATTGACATCTACATTATAAAAGCGCGTAAATATTTTTTTTATTTGCTGCTTCTTCATTCCTATGCCCGTATCTTTTACAATTATTTGCACATAGTCTATAGACTCCTCTTTTTTATTGAAGAAAAAACGAGATTGCCTTTTATATTCTGACACTTTATTTACAGACACTTTAATCTTACCTCCAGGTTCTGTAAATTTTAGGGCATTGCTAATTAGATTTGTTACTATTTTTTCAATTTTATCATAATCAAAAAAACCTATCAATTGTTCGGAATTGGTTTTGAAGGTATAGGTTATATTCTTTTGTGTACTCAATTCGCTAAATAATAAAAAGATGTCTTTCGTATACGTTATAATGTCATGTTTTTTAAGTTGTAAAGGCGACATGCCTACATCCATTTTTCTATAATCCAGTAATTGGTTTATTAAATACAATAAGCGTCTAGAACTGCGTTGAATGGATAAAGCCGACGACTTAACCGCATCGGTATCTGCTAAGTTGGACAATATTTTATCCACAGGATTTAATATAAGTGTTAATGGTGTTCTAAACTCATGCGATACATTTATAAAAAATTGTAGTTTCAGTTGGTCTAACTCATGCTCTTGATCTTCCTTTACCTGTTTGGTGTATACATATACTATTACCCAAAGCAACAGTATCCCTATAAGCACATAAGCTGTGTAAGCCCACCATGTTTTCCAGAAGGGCGGATTTATCTTTATGTTTATTTTAGCAATTTGCGAACCGTCCCAATTGGCTTGCGTGGTAGATTTAACCATGAAGGTGTAATGGCCTGGCGATAAGTTTGAATAATTTACATTTCTATCATTTTCTGCTATTATAAAATCCTCTTCAAGACCATCTAGTTTATAAGCGTATTTTGTTTGTTCTGGATTTTGATAGTTTAATGCTACAAATTCAAAAGTTAAAAACCCTTCGTTATGCTTTAATTCTAGTGTTTTTACCTCTGAAATATTTGTTTCAAATAAAACCCTATTATTAATGGTATCACCAGCCTTAACCGTTTTATTAAATATTTTTAAAGTGGTAATTTCTGGCTGAGCCACATGTTGGGCTGCAAAAATATGTTTTGGATTAAAAAGATTAAACCCATTAATCCCGCCCATAATAAGCCTGCCATCCTGTGTTTTTTCAATAGCTTTACTTTGAAACTCCTCTCCCTGTAAACCATCGTTAGTGTTGTAATTTATAAAACTGTTATGAACGGGGTTTAACACAGACACTCCACTTTTTGTAGTAATCCAAAGCCTTCCATTATCGCCTTCGGCAATTCCAATTACAATATTGTTGGGCAATCCGTTTTCAGTAGAATATATTTTAAGCAATTTAAAGTTTGCATTTAATTGATACAGCCCCAAATCGGTACCTACCCAGAAATCACCTTGAGAATCTTCCGTTATATAGTTGATGCGAATATTGGCAATACTCGTTTCTAATATTTTATTAAACTGAAGATTATGCGGCACCTCGTCTTTTAAATCGGATAAATTCACATACGCAAGCCCTAAAGCAGTTCCTACCAACAACCTGTTTTTAGAATCTATAAAAAGGGAGAAAATGAAGTTACTGGGAATGGAGTTAATAAAACCTGTCCTGTTTTTAAAGTTAGAAAACCTATCCGAATGAGGTTGATATACGTTCAAACCTGCTGTTGTGCCAATCCAAAGTCTTTTTTCAGAATCTTCGACAGTGGCCCAAACCGTATTCTGACTTAGAGAAAAAGAGTCGTCCTCGTCATGTAAGTATCTTTTAAACGTTTCGGTTTCAGGGTTAAATTTGTTTAATCCACCATCCCAAGTGCCCACCCAAATACTTCCATCATAACTTTCAGATAGGCTCAATATCTTATCCGAACTAAGCGTGTTTATGCGGTTAGGGCTTGAACGATAATGAGTAAACTTGTTTTCTTGCTCATTAAAAAGGTTTAAACCTCCTGTACCAGTACCTATCCAAATTCGTTTTTTACGATCTTCAAGTACGGCTTGGGCAATTTTAGCACTAAGGCCATCTGTTTTTCCAGGTTGATAAAAATAATGTCCAAACGCCGATTTCGATAAAACCAATTTACTAACACCTTTATTATACGACCCAACCCAAAACAAACCTTTGTTGTCTTCAAGTATTTTTGAAGGCTGATTGTTTGGTAATGAAAACGGATTTAAGGGGTTATGCTCAATATGAGTTGCTTTTTTAGTGTCTTTATTAATAAGATAAAGCCCCGACCCATCGGTTGCTATCCAGATGATACCGTTACTGTCCTGATAAATATCAAAAATAGTAATATCTTTTTTTACTGGTGAAATAGACTCGAAAGTATTGGTTTTTCTATCCCAAAAAATTAAATAAGACAAGTTGTTCCCCATCCAAAAATCGCCATCTTTATCTATGATGACTGATTTTGAGATATGATCGAATTTCTTGGGAGAAGGAATATTAATCAGTACCCGTTCAAACTGATTAGTTTTACTATCATACCTATTTAAATGATCATCATTGGTTACAAACCAAATCTGGTGTTTAGCATCCTGAATGATTTTAGTAATATTATTATTAGAAATTGAATTCTCATTACCATAGATATTAAGGTAGTGTTGCATCTCTAAATTTGAATACGTTTCTACCGCTTTAGTATCCTCCAGAAATATCTTAACCAGACCGTTATTTGTGGCCACCCACAAACTGTTCGTGTGATCATCAAACAATAGCGCATTGATAACATCCTTACTGTTTTCCTTTTTAAATATAGGCACTCGAAAAAACACTTCCCTACTGCTATCAAAAACATTCAACCCATCATCTGTACCAATCCACAAATTATGTTGCCTATCTTCTTGGATCGTATTGATCCGGCTGTTACTAATAGAATTTGGATTATTTAAAAACGGACGGTAAATTTTAAATTGATACCCATCATATCTATTTAAGCCATCATTGGTGCCAAACCATAAAAACCCTTTGCTGTCCTGAAATATTTCGACACAGGAATTATTGGACAAGCCTTCTGAGGCATCTAAATGTTCGAACTTTAAATTTGAATATTGGCTATTAACGATATTAATGAATAGCCCGAAAAAAAATAAAAAAAGCGTTTTTCGTATTTTCATGAAAATATGAACCTGGAATTTAAAATAACACTTTTGAACTTTTCAAATGTTACTTTCTCAAATATGGGATTTCAAAAATAAGCTTTTTTTTCAAAAAAACAGAAGCGCTCATGCCAGAGTAAGTTTATATTTTTAAAGGCTCCACAAACTCATTTACCATAAATCTGCTAAAAACAGTTGTGTGTTTTTTGGATTGTTTATCTAAATGTTAGGTTGGCTTAAGGCGCTTCACTAAAAACGACTTTTAACTCCAACCCACTTGAACATTTATTTCTTATATTATTTAATAAATTTTTCTATTGGAATGACTTTGTCAAATTCCTTGATTTCTATATTTTTATAATAAATCTCTGCCGTTTCAGATTGAAACCCAATGATACCTTCTGCAACAGAAAGGTCTGTTCCCACATTCACGACAACACCATTAAGTTTATGAATGGTGTATGCATCTCCCATTACAATAATTTCGCAATGGTTCCATTTATCGTTTAGAGCGTTGTATTCGGGTTTGGCATAAGCGTAAAGTTCATTCTTTTTTTGCCCCATTTCTTTACCACCGTCTTTTGGTAATAAAAATGTTTTACCATCTGGTGTGGCCGTCCAATTAAAATGGGTCCCTGCTGCCCAAAAATCGCCCGTATGGTTTCTATCGGTTATATGGTTATAACGAATTTGATATTCAATGCCTTTAGGCCATATTGCATCATCATACACATGGTAATAGCAACCTGCATCGTATTGCCATTTATCAAAATTATTGGCAATTTTACCACCCCATTTATAATCAAACCTAAGTATGTATTTACTGTAGCTTTTATTGGTATAAAAGAGTCCGTGCGTAAAGTTTTTTCCCGCATTTAAATCTAAATTATCGGGCATATTTTTAAACACATGCACCATGCCATCTTCTATGGCATACACTTTTTTAGCCATCTCGGCGTTGCCATTTCTTAATTTAAGATGCCAACCTTCCCAGTTTTCACCATTAAATAACTTAACAAAACCCTTATCTGAATTTGGATTTTTTTGAGCACAAACCATCAAAGGCAATAAAATTAAAAACAACACGGTTGTTGTACCTATTTTTATATTTTTTAAACACATTGGATATTTAAGGTTTATTTAATGGTGTGTAAATTATGGTAATCTGTCCTTCTTGTAATGGTTTTTTAAAATCTACACCAATGCGCACCGCATCTTTTCCTTCTCGTAAATGCTCTACAGGAACAGGCTCTGGACGAATAGCCACATCTCCTCCTGTACTTTTCACCTCTACTTTTACTTGTTTGGTTTTACCTTTTAAAATAATAGTACTTGAGTTTACGATTTCATATTTAGAAAACGTCATGATTGCAATACCGAAAGAAACAGGCTCTGAAGCAACAAAATGATCATCGATCTGAATAAGGCCTTCTCCAGACTTGTTGTTCACCATAGTTCTTGTTAAAGACTTTAATTCTGGCACCTCGTAAGCCGGCTTAATATCCATCACTACCTTATCTAACGTGTCTTCAAATAATGTTTCTGTTATAACTCCTTCAAACGCTCTGCCATTAGATTGAAGCTTGTTGTTTATTCTTGGCACGGGATGCCCCCAAGAGCTTCGTGCTTTATTATTTGGAGAGAATGATCCCGCCCTATAGGATGGAGCGCCAATATCGCCCGATATCAAATCTTCATCTAACACTATAATATAAGTGCCCACATCGCTATGATTATGGTTTTCTTGGTTATGTCCTGCTTTTATAGCTATAGAGAACGGCACCTGTTGTTTCCCTCTCGAAATCACCATTCCAAAATCATCAAAATAAGTCTGATTCTCCAATTCTGGGTTCGAATTCGAAGCCTCCCCACTAAAAAGTTCAGGGTGGTCCCAGGCCATGATTTGTTCTACAGCTTCTTCCATTCTAATTTCTGAAGGCTTTTGTGCATTATAGTATTTAGAAGACAATACCGCCGCAAAATTACTTCCAGAACTTTTGGTATGCGACACCCCATCGGCAAAAGGCGCACAAGTACCCTTTTGGATTTCAAAATGCTCTGGAAAATTACCTATTTTTCTTAATTTTTCAGGATCATTAAAATCAAACAAATTGATTTTTGCATTGGTATAGTCCGATAACATTTGTGCGATATACAAATAATGGTTAAAGCCATATCCCCAATATCCTAATCCTTCAGAACAATAGCCATCAGCTCCAAAACCACTTATATAATATTTCATGCTATTTATTGCCGATCCTACTGCTGCCAAACGTTCGTCTGCATTGTTAGAATTGGTTAATGTTACCAACAGCGCACCGCTTGTACATACCGAGTTCCAGTTACTAGTGCCATCAATCCACGTATTGTTTTCATCACGGACTTTACAGCTTTTTAGATAAGAATCGGTGATACGCCATTGCAATTGTTTTTTCACCTCAGCTCGCATAGTATCAGAAAGCGATGCTCCTAAAAGAGACTCTGCCAGTGCTAAAACACCACCAAACTTTCGAGCTCCCAAGTCTATAGAAACCCTTCTTCCTTCTAAAACCCCATTATTTTTATCGTCGTGATTAGGATGCAACCACGATTTCATATCCATAATGGCCTGTATGTACGTGTTAATCTGTGGAACAAATCGCCCGTTATTCTCTAGGCACTCTGCTAAAATAAAATGCTCCAAACGATCCATTGTTCGGTAATATCTGGGCTTATAAATCCCTCTATTCCCTTCTTTATTCGCCAAACGGTATATACTATCTGAAATAGGAACTTCTGGTTCCTTATCAAACAAAGACAAGGCTTTATCTAAATAACTCTGACCAGATGCTGTAACGGCAATAGCGTCCCAATACGTTCTGTTATTAATTTCGGGGGCTGCCCGATAAGTTTCTTTTGGCATCACGCCTTTAAGCATCTCTATTTGTTTGGCCGAGGGGTAAATGCTTTCTCCATCGGCATGCTTTAAATATTCCACAACATCTAAAGATTTCTCCTTGGCTGTACTACAGCTAAATACTAATGTAAAACACAATAAACCTCCTAAAGAAATTACTCTATTAACCCTTCTTTTAATATCCATATCTACGATTGTTTAATCTATACATTTATCTTTTCAAGCATGATGGCCTAATAGCCCTATGTGTATTTATAATTTTTAAATCCCCAAAAAGCAAGTCTATATTAAACCTGATTTTTTTTTGTTGGGTAACAAACCAAACTCTTATTGAAAACCTATTTTTTACTTAAAATCTATTAAGCGAAGCGCTCCTACTTCAAATTGTTTTTCCTTTTGATTGTAGGTAATTTTAACCGGCACCTCATTATTTAAAAATAATTTCCCTGCTTTTATTTCGAGTACCACATTCCCTTTTTCACCAGAAGATATAACAAAATCTTTTGTTTTTAGTTGTGTTCCATTTCCCATAAACAAAATAAGATCTCCGTTTTTCTCATTACCTACTAATGCATAAGTAGCATCTGTAGAAGTCTCATTATGTTTTGCCATTTGAGAGTTAACCGTTGAAAAAACCAAGTCTTCTCTACCGGACTTATGTTTGATATGTAGCCCTACAAAATCTTTACTTTCGTTTTCGTCTTCAAAGCTTGATATACTGGCAATACTTTTACCTTCACTAGAAGTAAAGGGCTCATAAACCGAAGCAAAGGGGTGGTTCCATGCCTCGCCATGCTGTCTTGCAACCAAGGTTAAATAAGGAGCTTCAGAAACATTATACGGAAGACCACCTCCATCACGGAAAGCCTTATTTGGCGGTGACTTTACAGTAAACACTTCACGTCCTTCCGTTCCTTTCATCCATAGATTCATAAAAACATCATCTTCTCCCTCGGGCATATCTATTTTCCACTCTGCTTGATAGTCGTTATTCGTGCGCACGGATTTTTTATCCCACATATAATCAAAGGCATACAAATGACCTCCAGCAAACCCCATTTCTTCACTCGGACTAAGCTTTAGCGGTGTTCCTTTTGCATCGCTCACAGACATGCTCTGACCTAAGTTATGATAGAAATAATCGTGAAACTTATCGCCTTTACGTTGCTTTTTAGAACGGAAAATATCCACATAATAACCTGTCGTTTCTCCGGTTTTAACAATACTAGCCAATCGACTTTGATCACTACGGGTTTCTGGCTCCAAAAAGAAAACATCGGAATAGGTGATATTAGGATAAAACCCTTCTTTTTGCTCAGATTTTGGATATTGCCCCATTAAATCAAAGGCATGATTACTTAACATTTCGGTGTATGACGATTTCCCGTCAACCATAACCGTATTATGGGCTGGAAATTGTGAATAATATTCTAAGTAAATAGGCTGCAAATATCCAGCGCCTTTCCCAGGATCGGCTCCTTGTACAAATCCTTTTCCATAGAGTTCCATATTAATACCATTAGCATGCATGTGGTTACCTAGAGATCCGTTTAAAGATAACATCATCCCGTCTTTCCCAATGCCCATACGTTGCACATGCCAACTAACACTTGGTGCGTAAAACGTTTGGGTGATAAAATCTTCCCGATTGGCTTTGTTGTAATTAGAATTAAGGTTGAGAGGCTTACTTTCAAAAAAAGAAGATATCTCCGCTCTAGGTTTAGCGCTACCTGTTGAGCGCTCTGCCTCATCAGTAAATAAGCGGTACATACCAGTAAACTCTCTTTCTTGTGCTTTATCTCCATTTTTCTGAGCAATTCGTATCATATCGGCTATAGCACGAGTGCTAATACCACTGTAATTGGAGTCTCCAAAGGCCACCGTTTGATCATTAGGAAACAAATACTGAGGCATCATTTTTACGGCCTTAGTCATTACAGGTGTAAAGGGTAAAATATTATGATCAAATGTATTATCAAAATCTCTAATAAAGCTGGTAAGACTACTGGTTACCCCTAAAGAATAACTTGGGCATTCGTTCCATACGCCATTGGTTTTATCATAACCATAGTCTAAAAACTTGTTAAGCGACCACTGTCTTGCAGAAGTAACGTTTAAAATATAATCGATATAATATTCTCTGCCCTTTTTATCTTCATAGTTTTTATTATCCTGTAAAACCATGGCGGCTTTCAAAATAATATTGGCTTGGTGTAAATTCCAGTTGTTTTGCGGTACACCATTTTTAATGATTTGATCGATCCATCTTTTAATAGTGGCATCATACATCTTGATGTTTTCAGGATGCGCTGCTTCAATATATTGATGTAAAAAATCGTAAAGCTCTGCGATATCCGTAAGAACATTTTCATGAATAACTTGAAAATTAGTGAAGCCTACTAAGGTTTGAATATGGCCATTAAGCAAATCTACAGGCTCACTTCGATACGACATTCCCTCCATATACGTATGGAATATATCATATGAAAATTCAGCAAAACGCTTATCATTCTCTAACCAATATAGAAATGAGGCGTCTCTTGCCAAGCCTATAATCCGTTCATTAATAGAATAAATTATACGACCTGTTTTTGATATCTCGGCCCACTCAAAAGGGTGGCCTTCTTTACTCCGATTAGGTAAATACAAACCACGTGGATCATCCATATAAGGTAAAACATCTTCCAGTTTTGGTGTGCCATAAGGTGTGGTATAGTCGCGAGAACCAACAAAGCGAACCGTAGGAACTGGAGCTTCTCCATCGGCATGAGAGTAATGTATGCCATTAACATAAACATTGGCAGACTTTGTTTTCCAATACATTTGCAATCGCGAGACCATCCATTCTTTATCATCTACATGGCGTTCTACATAGTTATCTACTTTGTTATGGATTCCTTTAAGCACCTCTTGCGCCCAAGTTTCTTTTTTTATTGTTTTTTGAAGATTCTTTTTACCTTTTTGGGTAATATACATTCGAGGATATCCTTGCTCTAAATGATTAGGAAGCGGAATTTGGGCATACATAGATCCTCCTAATAAAATCAATACAATTAATGTGGTTACGGTTGCTTTCATTTTTATTTTATAAATACTGAGTTTTAATTCTATTTTATCTCTGTTTGTTAAACACCTTATCGTTTTAATATATTCAACCCGAAATGCTTACTTTTATGAATAGTTCATCATCCGTAATAAGATGTGACGGGAATCTTATTTCCAATCTTTTTAAGCCTTCCTTTTTTTTATCTAAGTAAAATATTGGAGGGTCTAATGACATTACGGAAGGCGTAAACTCTGGGTGTGAGAGTATCTCTAAGGTTACACGTTTCCCGCCTTGTCTTAATATAGCGCCGCCTTTAACCAAGGTTACATCGGCTTGTGTTATTAACTGCCAAGTGATCAATTCGGTATCTTCCAACAACTCTACCGTATCTTCAATAACAAGTGATTGCGGACTATCCTTTATAAATCTACGCGTAGCATTTTTTAATTGCCCTTTAAAAGTAGGTGACATATCGAGGGTTGTTTCTGGTCTTTCACCAGGTTTAAAATCGATAATCGTTGATTTACCATCTACAACATGCAGTTGATTATTTACAGATAAAGTACTGTGTCCGAAATTATTATTGTTAAGCAATTTCCAACGATCACAATCCTGACAAAACTCCCATAACTTGAAGCCTGTTCGTTCTATATCTCCATAATGATGGATCTTACCAATCTCCACACTCCAACGTTCTCCAAACAATTCAAAAACAAACGACCCAGCATCTAAATTTCCATGCCCCACCTTTCCTTTGCCACCTTTAGCGCCGAAATAATATTTGTTTGAATCCTCTGGGCCACCTGTAAAAAACACGACAGGATTAGGGCCATCTCCTTTCCATTCGGTTGGTAGTGCCAACGCCCCTTTTTCTTCATATTGTGCCATCCACACTAACGAAACACCCGCTAAGTTAGATAAGCTGTTCATATCTTCTGGTGTTTGCATAAATTTCTCCGTCTCAAAAAACGATTTGTTTCCAGTTTTTGAGGCAAACCAAGCTAAAGTTACGTCACCATTTTCATCTGTACGATCTCCACAATCGCCATAATTATACAACAATCCAGAAGGTGCATTACATAATTTTCTAAACACAGCACTCTCTTTAAACCCTGGATAATTAAACATTCCAAAATCGGTCTCAAAAGCACTTTCAAACATTGCTGCTGTAGTTACAGAAAACGAGGTTCCATAACGCCAATACGTGGCCCCTTCAGGATAAACCCCATCAGGCCCATACGAATCTAGCGCAAGCACCATACTGTTTAAAGCTCTTTTTATTGTTTTAGCAGCCAATTCGGGTTCCACTTCCGCTATAACAATAGCCGCCGCTACCATCCCGGTATGACAGACTTGGTTCCAATTACTATGACTAGAAACCCAGTGCGGTTGCTCACCATTCTCTGGCCAACTTGGTTTTAATCCTTTTTCTACAAGTGCTTTTTTAGCTAAAACTATAGTAGATTCTGGCAGATCTCCGGCTGTCCAATCTAAAGCTATCGAAACCGCTAAGGCCATTTCACTTACATCTAAGAAGTGCTTAGGGTTCCAGCTCGGAAAATTACAGGCAGCAATAACCTCCTCATTAATTCGGTTTAAGATGCTACGGTCTTTTTCTACCCTATAAACCATGGCCAGCATATTAATTCTATTGAGCATATCTCTAGAAATGTCTAATTGATTATCCTGAGACCGGTCTTCCATAGGGATATCAAGATTAATTATAGGTTTCTCAAAAACACGTTCTGCATTCAATTTAATAGCTGCATACACGTTTTGAATAAGCGGGTTTGTATTTATTTTTTGCTTTAAGTTCTTCTCAATTTTATCATTAAGTACCAGTCGTGGGGATTGCTTTTTTAAATAACTTTTAAGATACTGAACGGACATGGGGTTTTCTAGTTCCTGAGCCTTTACTGAAGCGCCAAGAAACACCAGCATTAAACATGCACTTAATACCCATGTATGTGTTTTATTCATAAACTCAGTTGTTTTTTCTAAACAAATAAAATTAAGAGACGTGAATAAACTAAAGCCACATGCCGTAGGTTCGTATTACAAGCACCACGTTTAAAAATTAAATGTACAGCACCTAGTGATCTTGTTTGGTTTAACACAGAATAACTCTTTTTATATTTTATAATTTAGTAGTTGTATAAAACTATAGCTTATCGCAACCACACCTTATAAATTATGATTTAAATACTATAAGTTATCGTTCATTATCTAATAAAATTGCAAATGGCTTTTATACAAGCGCGACTTGGCTTGAAACCTCGAGTATTAAAACCCGCACTTCATGCTTGCTCTTAAAGTCTTCTTCATTGTTATATTAATAGACGCTGTTAAAGATTTGTTCGGGAATTATTATTAAATAACCAACCCAGCTCCCTACTTGATCTAAAAATCAAGATGCATAACACAGCTCATTTAGAAGACAAACTCTAAAAAAAACGCCCGTTTTGCTTTATATTTTCTTTCCTAATTTACAAAAGCTCTTTTTTAGTATTATTTCGAAAAGGTATCGGCTTGCACATAGTTATAATAAACTGCTCCCTCCATCTCTCCTGAGGCATTATAAAACCATGTTTGTATAAACGCCGGACCTTTTGGCAAATCTTTTAATGTAAACCTTACCCCATCTGCATTTGGTTCTGCATCCTTTTTTGCGTCCACATACACCTTTTCGCCATTCCATATTTTTATACGCGCGCTGGCTATATCGAGAGCAGCAGAAGTATGGGTTTCATCATAAACCACTGTAGAAACCCCCGACGTTAATGTGGTTTCTTTTTCAATCTCTTTTGGCCATCGACGCAAATCAAAATGATAGGTTCCTGCTTTTTCAAATGCTACAGCAATAAAACCACTACCTTTATCACCCTTCATTACATTTGCTTGATTCCAAATTACGGTACCATGAAAATCGTGGGCATGAAGCGTAACTTCGGGCTCCTTTGGACTACCGATAATAATTCGGGGGTATTCATGGGCACGTTCTTCTACAAGCTGCCACCAATTTTCGTATTCCTGTTTCAGTTCTGCTACAATCTTTTTATGCGCATTATGTTCTATTAAATTCTCTTGTTGTTTAATGTCTTTTAACACATCATATAACTCCCAGTCGCTACGACTACTTTCACGAACCAATCGCCATTTGCGAACTATGTGATTTCCATCCCAAACATCTTTTTTTACAGAAAGTTT
The DNA here is from genome assembly GCF_042427585.1 of Mariniflexile ostreae. Lineage (NCBI taxonomy): Bacteria > Pseudomonadati > Bacteroidota > Flavobacteriia > Flavobacteriales > Flavobacteriaceae > Mariniflexile > Mariniflexile ostreae. The sequence continues at coordinate 80,247 of NZ_JBHMFC010000074.1, forward strand.
TTTGTATTTCTCAGGAAGTTCTGTCCACATATCGTTAATAGTAACCGCCCTGTTTTTATATTCAACAGGATCGTTTATAGGGTCTTTATCAAGAAACCCCTTAAAACTCTTTCCTCGAATTTTTAAATTTTCCGGCCTATGCGCGACATCCTTCAAACCTATAAGATCCATAAAAGTTGGCAACCAATCTATATGGGCCGTTAGAGGCAAAACATCTCTCCCTTTACCTGTTCCGCCAATATTTCCTGCATTCCATCTAATAAAACAAGGGACACGAGTACCCCCATCATAATACGAGCCCTTACCGCCTCTTAAAAAGGTACTTGCGCCGTTATCTGTAGTAAAAACAAGTATGGTATTATCAGCAATACCCCTATCTTCAAGATATTTTATTAAGCGCCCCATATTCTTATCTAGATTCTCAACAGTACCTTTAAAAGCACTCACGCCCTCGCGAGCATCTGGAGGCAAAACATGTGGGGCGTGAGCTGTAGCCGTGGGTATATATGCGAAAAAAGGCTTGTTCTTCTCTAGGTTTTCATCCATGAATTCCATTGCCCGATTGAAAAAGAAGTTTGTTGTAAATGCCCCTTCAATACCATCATCTTCATCGGTCATTTTCACCAAACTATCATTTAACCACATACGCGCCTCATTATTGGTATTCCCCCAATAATCTGGCTGTTGTCCTGTACCGCCACCTTTAATCCATGCGACATGTTCAAAACCACGATCTTTTGGTCGAAACGGATAATTATCGCCTAAATGCCATTTAAAAAATAAGCCGGTGGCATAACCATTAGCCTTAAAAATATCTGCCATGGTAATTTCATCTGCCCGTAACATATTCCGACCATTAATAGTGTGCCAAACGCCTACTACATCACTAGGTCGCCCTGTTAAAAGTGCCGCCCTAGTAGGAGAGCAGCTTGGAGAAACATGAAAATCTGTTAACCGCACACTATCTTCGGCAAGTTTATCAATATTTGGGGTTCTTGGGCCATTTGTTTTGTAGTAAGAAAAAGCATTGTGACTTATATCATCAGGCATTACAAAAATCACATTCGGCCTATCCTGAGAAAACGCAGGCATTATTGTCACGAACATTAGTGTAAATGTTAAAAATGTTTTCATAAAATTCTTATTTAAATTATTTGTTAATACTTTTCATTAGTGTCTTTTTAGCATTTTTTAGGTTTCTTATGATTTAAACTATTACAACTGTTAATGGTTTTATACAATTCTTATAGGTTTTATTTTTCACCATTAAAAACGCAAAAAAACCATAACACATTACAAACAAACACCTTGCACCATTATCGATTTGCTTCAACAAAATTATTAATTAAACAATTAACAGATAAGTCATTTAATTTTACCGGCATGCCTGTGTAATTAAATAGTTTAATGTTTTCTGCTCCAGCATAAGTTCCGTGTGGGGCCTCTGGGTTTCTATAACGATGCACGTCATCCCAGAAAGACTCACCAAACACTATTGGTGCTTCCACACTGCGCTTCTTTCCTTGATAATTACGAAGCGTTATATGATGTCCAGCCCCATTAATCTCGGCCATACGAGAAACTTTATAGTTACTTACAGCTCCTATTAACTCTAAATCTACTGTACAGTTCGTTATATTTTTTCCAACAAAAGTGATTAGTGGCCCATATAACGCATCGCCTTTAGAGTTTTCAATAACACCATCTGTACCAATTGAAAATCCTTTTTCCTGACAGCCCAGAGCGGTTGATCCTACCACCTTTGTTGGTGGCAGATTCGCACTTAAATCGAAACCTGAACGCATATTTTTAACCGTACAATTAATAACTGTTACGCCTTGTGTTCTTCGGCCATTTAATCCCCCCGTTGGATAGGTTCGAATACCATCTTCAGAAAGTGATTTAATTTCGTTGGGCATAATCTTACCTGGAGGATAATCACTTTTAAAACCTGTATCGAACGCTAAGCCCGAAGTTTCGGCAAGCATAGCGTTGGTTGTTCTCATTTTACCTTCAACATAACAATCTTTTAAGAGCGTGTTTACGGCGCCTTGCATAAATATACCATGGCCATACGCATGTGTAACCACCTTACATCCTAAAAGTTTTGTATTGGTACCCTCCACTAATAATACGGAATGTTTGTGTAGAGGCACCAATGCGTTTTTCCCTTTCCCCAGCAAATGTCCGTAGCCATAAGGTGTAGACCCCTGAACAAACAAGTCTGCATTTTCAATCGTATTATTATCGCCCATTATACGGAGCATTTGCACTCTATTAGCTGGCACATGCGCACCTACATCTTTAGCCTTTAGCCCTTTAATGTAATTATTAGAACCACTTACCAGCACCTCACTAAACTCACTTTCTCCAAAGTTTTCATGGAGTTTTGAATCGATATTAATACTAACGCCCGATAAAAAATAACGACTATTATGCCCTGAAAAATGAATTAATGAGCCAATATGAAAATCGCCCGATATCTTGCTGTTTTTATCTCTTTTAAATACGCTATGTTGACCAATTTTAATAGAATTAAAGGTATATTCTCCAGGTTTCATTTTTACCAAAACATTACTTTTACCAGCATAATCGGCTAATTTTTCTAATGATTTTATAAAAATGGTGTCACGAGCATTGGTTTTTGCTTGTGCTGCAAGTATGGTAACCAATAATACCCCTGTACTTATTATTTTTTTCATCTGTATCTATTTAATGTTTAGTTTGTTTGAGAGGAATCCCTAAAAAAAGCCCAATCAAGACCATGTTCTTCTCCTGGTTGTAATGTTATTTTTTTTGTAACCCCAGCATACTTTACCACTACGGTTTGCGCTTTTGATGCCTTTAATACCCCCTTTACGAGCTTGCCTTTTTTCCAGTTTATAGCAACACGAACATCTCCTCTAGCCTTTAACCCTTTAATAGTGCCTGTAGGCCATGCATCGGGTAGCGCAGGTAAAAGATGGATTTCACCAGTATGACTTTGCAACAACATCTCTGCTACACCTGCCGTATAACCAAAGTTTCCATCTATTTGAAAAGGGGGGTGTGCATCAAATAAATTTGCGTAAAGCCCGCCATGTGTAGGGGCGCTTTTTTCGTTTACAAAAGAAAACAAATTGTTAATAATACTATAAGCATGATTCCCGTCGTGCATGCGAGACCAAAAGTTAATTTTCCAACCCATACTCCAACCTGTGGCCTCATCGCCACGTAGCTCTAGCGTTTTGTTTGCAGCCTTAAAGAGCGCTGGTGTTTTTTCTTTTGAAATTTGATCTCCAGGGTGCAGCCCATATAAATGCGATAAATGCCTGTGATTAACGTCCGTTTCTTTAAAATCGAATTGCCATTCTTGCAACTGGCCTCTTTCCCCTATTTGGTAGGGCAACAGTTTTTGGGTTAATGCTTCTATATGCGTTCTAAAAGTTTCATCCACATCCAATCGTTTAGATGCCTTAACAACATTCTCGAAATTTTCTCTAACAATGGCTATATCCATTGTAGCGCCCGCACTTATTGAGGCAGATTGACCGTTGTCGTAAGAGAACCTATTCTCAGGCGATGTTCCCACGGGCGTTACTAAATACCCCGCTTCGTTTTCTACCAACCAACTCGCAAAAAACGCTGCACTTCCTTTTAATAATGGGTATGCTTCTTCTTTTAAAAAAGTTTCGTTGTTTGTAAATTGATAATGTTCCCATAAATGATTGGTAAGCCAACCCGCACCCATTGGCCAATAGGAGTACACAACAGCATTATCTGCTGGATAAGAAGGACGCCAAATATCGGTATTATGATGCGTAACCCAACCCGGATTTCCATACATGTTTTTAGCCGTTTCTTTTCCTGTTATGGCCAATTCTTTTACCAATCTAAAAAAAGGCTCGTGACATTCTGATAGGTTAGTCACTTCTGCCGGCCAATAATTCATTTGAGCATTAATGTTCATGGTATAAGCCGAATTCCATGACGGAATAACTTTATCATTCCATATCCCTTGTAAATTTAATGGCTGTCCACCAGCTCTAGAACCAGAAATTAAAAGATAGCGGCCGTATTGAAATAACAAGGTGTTTAATCCCAAATCAGGTTTAGCCGCATAGTTGATAAGACGCTTATTGGTGTATTCATTCGAATGGTCTTCTTTTGTATCCAACGTAAACTCTACGCGGTTAAACAATGCCGCATAATCTCTTTCATGATCCGTTTGTATCTGATCGAATGTTTTATCTGTTAAGGTTGATAAAATCTGTTCATTTAATTTACCCGGATCTTTTCCTTCTAAACTTGGACTCTTATCAAAACCGTTAAAACTGGTGGCCATAGACAATAGCACGACCACCTCGTCTGCTCCAGAAACAGAAAGTCCATGCTCGGTTTCGGTAACTACGCCGCCTTGGTTCTTAATGTCTAGTCTCGCTTCAAAAAACATCCCTTTACCAGAAACCTCCTCGCCATAGAGTACTTGTTTTGCAAATGGTTTTCTAGAGCCATCTTTATTAAAAATTTCGGGGTATTTATGTTGATCGGCATTACTCTCTACATTTTCTAAACTTCTCCTTAATACAAAGCCTGGCGCCTGACCTTTTAAAATAATGGTATTGCCCTTTACCACGATTTCTGTTGGGTGTACCGATTTTAAAAAAGTTTTAAAAGAAATGGATTTTTTTTTATCTGCTGAAATCCTCATGGCTATAACACTATCGGGATAGCTCGCCAAAATTTCCCGCTTATAATGCACGCCTTGAGTATTATAACGTACCGCAGAAATGGATTTCCCTATATCTAAGCTGCGTTCGTAATGAGACACCGAATCGCCTTCAAAATGAAAATACAGATTACCAAAAGGCTGATAACTTTGGTGAAGCCTACCCAGCCAATTATTCGCCATAATTTTCTCGGCTTCAGCATATTTTTCAGATGCTATAAGCGCCATAACGCTTTTATAGGTTGGTCGAACATCTGTACCCTTATAGGTAGAAGAAGGCTCTCCAGAATATAGTGTATTTTCATTTAATTGGATTTGCTCTGTAAGAGCGCCTCCATAAACCATAGCGCCCTGCCTTCCATTTCCAATAGGCAAAGCTTCCGTCCACGTTTCGGCTGGCGTAGCATACTTTAGTATTAACGCCGTATCCACACGTTCTGCGTCAGGTGTAAACTCATTACATCCTACAAACAAGGAGATTATTAAAATTAGATAAAATTTAAATACCCTATTTCTTTTATTCATTATTATCCTGTTTCGTTTAATCGTTATCGCGTATGGGTTAGAGCATGCTTGAGTTGCTATTAAAAAAAAGTCAAAACCTATTGAGTGTCTCCAACAGCTTTTGACTTATATGAATATACTTGAATATGGAGACAATACGGTCTACGCAAGCTTCTTTTTACTTAAAAACAACATTTATTTCTTTTTCAAGGCCTTCTTAATGGCTTCTGTAACTAAAGGCTCCATAACGTGATAGCCGTCTAGATTTGGATGTACGGTATCTCTACCATATTCTTTTTTCAAGCCTTTATCTGCATTTACCATTGGTGTATAATAATCTAAATAAACCAAGCCATTCGCTTTGGTATACGCTTCAATTAAAGTATTTAACTTACTAATTTTCTCTACAGGCACTATAGCAGGACTCCAAGAATAACTACTGGCAGGAAGCACAGAAGCCAGTACGACTTTTATATTATTTGCTTTCGCCAATTCTGCCATAGAAAAAATATTATCTGCAATAGATGTTACAGAAATTGGCCCTGTATTACCTGCTATATCATTAGTTCCTGCATGTATAATTACGACTTTCGGATTTAAATGGATAACATCTTGTTTAAATCTTAATAGCATTTGAGAAGAGGTTTGTCCACTAATGCCTCTACCAATAAAGTTATTGTTAGTAAAAAAATCAGGGTTAAAATCTACCCAGCGCTCTGTAATGGAATTTCCCATAAACACCACTCTGTTTTCTTTTTTAGAAGGGGGCTGTAATGCTTCATTTGCTTTTCTATATCTGTTTAAATTTGCCCAATCTTCATTAGATACCAGTTGTATTTTAAGAATTGAAGCTACCGAATCTGCTGGTTTTTCTGGTAATAAGATTGTCAATTCATCTTCAATTAATTTTATTTTAAATTTTTTAGATGGCTCTGAAACTAATGTTGCTTGTCTCGGCTTAATGGCCCTATCGATTACCAGTTTTCCATCTTCAGGCCAATTTAAAACATGGGCATATAAAAAACCGTCTTCTGTTGTATAATTTCCCCATTCTGGTTTAGCATACGTGTTTGTTTGAGAAACCCCAACACCAACATTTAAAAGAGTAGCGACTGTAATAATGATTATTTTCTTGCAAATATCCATCTTGTTTTGTATTTATATTTTTTTAGTATAACTCTAGCTTGATTTCATATAAATACAGACATTACTAAATTCGATCATCTATAAAAAATTCTATAAAATCTAATCTTGTTTTGGTTTAAGCAGACCCACCTTTAAGACCAGGTTGGGTCTGCCCATTCCTTTTTTGTATCTACTTATTATTTTTTCAACTCAATTTTAACTACCGTTACCGTAGCATCTGGAGCCAACATAGGTACATCCACCAAAACTTCCCTTGATGTTGCCAAAGTTGTTAACTCTGCTTTCGGGGCTGTTAAAATAGTTGCTTTTTTAACCTTAATGTCTTTATTCAATTTTAATAATCCGTCTTTTGGCCAATCAAAAACATGTGCATATAATACACCATCCTTAGTTGTATAACGTCCCCATTTTGGTTTTTCATAAGGACTTGCAGAAGCACCATAAACCGCTTCACCATTTTTTTTAGTCCATTCTCCCATAGCGTTTAAACGTCTAATACTTTCAGAAGGAAATCGTCCAAAACCATCAGGTCCAATATTTAATAAAAAGTTTCCACCTTTAGAAACTATATCCACTAATTTCTGAATTAAATCTTCGCTACTTTTCCAGTTGTTATCAGACGGCTTGTACCCCCAAGAACCGTTCATGGTCATACATGCTTCCCAGTCTGAATCAATTCCTGTATCTGGAATCTCTTGTTCTGGCGTACCAAAATCGCCCGCAAACACACCGGGTTGGTTGTTCATACCATCCATTCCAGTTCTTCCTTTATCAACTCTATTGTTTACAATCGTATTGGGTTGGATGTCGCGAATGTACTTATAAAGGTCTTTACCCATTTCTGTTGTATAGTCTGAGATCCAATCTCCATCAAACCAAACGACCCCGATATCACCATAATTCCTCAATAATTCACCTATTTGAGGCTTCATATAATTTTCATAATATTTTGGGAATTCTGGATTTACAACAGATGGATCGTCATGTTGTGAAATGTTGTAATTTGGAAATAAGTTACCTTGTGCTTGTGGGTGATGCCAATCTACAATAGAGTAATATAAACAAAATTTAATATCTTGTTTTTTACAGGCTTCTGCTAGTTCTTTAACAATATCCCGTTTAAATGGAGAAGTATCCATAACATCATAGTCTGATACTTTTGAATCCCACAACCCAAAACCTTCATGATGTTTAGACGTAAGCACAATATACTTCATCCCAGCATTTTTAGCCATAGTTACCCAAGCATCTGCATCGAACATTACTGGATTAAACATTTCAGGAAATTTCTCATATTCCTCAACAGTATAATCTAATTTATCCATAGCCCACTCAGCACCACCACCAGCAATTTTGGTGCCTCGTTCTCCACCAATAATAGAATATGCTCCCCAGTGAATAAACATTCCGAATTTAGAATCTCTCCACCATTCCATACGTTCATCATCAGACAGTTTTTTTCCCTTAGAACTGCTCTGTGCAAATCCTAAATTGGCGTTGAGAGCAACAACCATAGCAAATAACAATAATTTTTTTAAAGTTTTCATTTTCATTTATTTAATATTAATAGTAATTTTCTTTTCTGATTGATTTCTCATGATAACCAAATCCAATGTATCGGATTGGTTTTCTAAATTAATTTTGAAGAAATCTTGAACATTTATAACTTTTTTACCTCCGGCTTGTAAAATAACATCTCCATTTCTAATGCCATTATTTTTCACGGCCGGACTATGATTCCATACGCGTAAGACAACAACGCCTTCTGCGGAACTTAGCCCATAAGCAGATTGCTCTTGAGCAGACTCTACACTTTTTATATTATTACGTAACCACGCTACAACAGGGCTACTTTTCTTTTCTGAAGAATCTTTAATTTTAGGAATTTCTGGAGTTTTAGCCCGTTTTTTAAACGCTTCTTTTTGAACGCCAAACTGATCCATTGGAAAATTTTTAAACCCAATTTTTAATGCAGGAGACGCTTCTGCAACACTAAAATCTAAATGTGCTGGATCTTTAAATAACGGATCACCATACGCACTATTCATATCTCTATTATAAATTTGCGCTTTCATTAACGAGACTTCATTTGAAAACAAATTAGAGTCTAATGCTTTTCCCCAACCCAAAAGTCCAACATCCTGATAAGCATCTGCCACAATATTATGCTTAAAAACATCTTCACTATTCGCAAACCAAACATGTGGATGTAGTGAATTATTAACCATGATATTATTCTCTGCAACACGATTAAATCCTTCTCTCAACTTAAGGCCATTATTTAGCATTAAGTTATTATATATATGGTAGTTTGAAGACCCATCGTCTAAATCGATATCCCATCCATGATCACAGCGAAAACGATTGTTTCTGATAACCGTTGTTTTAACAGCGTCCCATTTATACATGTCGGGATTAGCCGTAGTTAAGCTATCCATCACACGGCGTTTGGGATGCCAAAAACGATCGCGCCCCCAGGAGTTGAACGAACCATGATCATGCGTTTCTAACACGGTATTAAACACATCATTATATTCTAAAATATGACCGCCCCAAGTACCATCGCCAATATTGATACCAGCTCTAGGCACATCGTAGATACTATTATGGCGCACCGTAATATCCATAGCCATTGAAATCTGTACACCAGCAGTTTGCTTTTCCACACGCCCGATCCTATAAATTAAATTATCTTCTACAAGGCATTCTCTTGGGTACAATTCATTTTTTGGCCCAGCAACGGTATCCATGTCTTTTACATTCACATATTGGCCATAATTAAAAGATGGTGAGCGAACAGCAGAAGCATCTCCAACAAAAGACACAGCACTTGCACCATTTTCATAAATATGATTTCCTTTTACCTGTAATCCTTTATTATATTTACTTACCATAATAACGTTTCCGCCCAGCTTCGTAAATTCATTATTTATTACCGTACAGTTCTCGGTCCCTTCAAAAAACAACACACCACCTCTATAAATAGACCAATCGCTTCTTAATAATGGCTCATATTCGTCCATAAATGTTCGTTTGGTATTTTCGAACTTAATACCACTTATGGTCACATCTTTTACGGGGTTTTCTAAAGTGCCTATCACCTGAATCAAATCTTTAAGCACGGATACTTCTATTTCAGAATTTTCTAAAACAATGTCTTTTGTTGGCCAGTAATATAATTTATGGGTTTCTTTATCTAAAAACCATTCACCCGGACTGTCCAATTCTTCAAAAACATTTTCTACCATGCGGTATTCCTCATGTGGTTTAGACCCCCTATTGTTTTGTTGCCCACCCTCTAAAATAGCAGTTCCATCTTCATTTACTCCGGTGATTTTAAAATGAAACCCGCCCCATTTGCCACCATGCAACGCATGGAAATATGCCCCATTGGGGTTTTTCCATGTCGCTATACGCTCCTTAGAAAGGGCATCGGCAGCAGAACCATTCCAATACTGCGCGTCTTCTGAATAATTGGGGTAACGTGCTAAAACTTGTGGCGTTCCATTTATTAGTAATTGGTCAAAATCTAAGTCTTTTGCAACAGAAGTCACCATAATGTTGTCATCATGTTTTTCCCATTGCGCACTTAATGATCGTGAACCTTTTATGCTTACTTCAGCAGGACTTGAACCTTTTATCGTTAGCCCACTCAAGGAAGCGGAAATCTCTATAGACTTCTCCAAATGATATACCCCTTTAAGAAGGTTTATAACAATGTGACTATCTGGGTTATCCAATTTCAACTGATTTGCCTTTTGAACAGCCTCTGCAATTGTTGCAAAAGGCTTTTCTAAAGAACCATCGTTAGTTGCCAGTCCTGCTTTAGAAACGTAAAGTTCCTTAATGTTTGTTTTATCATGACATGAAAAACTAACCATTATGAGGATTAAAAAAATGCTTATTCTTCTCATTAAAATATCTTTTTAAATTTATAGTGTTGCTTTGCCTTTTAAATACCCTAGAGATTGCAAAAAAACATCGGCCTCACGAGTTGTTTCTATATAATATTTATCTCCTTCTTGTTTTCCTTTATTAAAAAACCCATGAGCTTGATTTTTGTATATAAATATATCGCATCTGCTTCCTACAGCTTCCATTTTTTCTTTAAACGAATACGCCGTGGCAACAGGAATCCATTTATCTCTATCTCCTAAAAAGAAAATAGTAGGTGGAGCCCCTTTTGTAATATTATGTATAGGCGAAAACTCTAAATACCTGTCGCCTATTCTTTCATAGCCATATCCCCCTTTACCATTATCGATTACAGGGTTGTATAATATTAAAGCATTTGCCTTTGGGCTTACAGACACATTATCTGTAGTTTCGTTAATACCAGGGAGCATACTTGTGGCTGCTGCCAGATGCCCACCCGCAGAACCTCCTGCCGCTATTATTTTTTCAGGATGTATCCCGAAATCTTTAGCATGGCTTCTTAAAAATCGCATAGCTGTTTTAGCATCTTTTACCGCATCAAAAGGAGTGCTTTGGTTTCGATTTTTTACACGATAATCTACCACTACCGAAACCATGCCCCTTGAAGCAAAATATTTCGATTGGCCCTCAAACTGATCAATACTGCCCCCGTTCCATCCTCCTCCAAAGAAGAACACTATAGTAGCATGTTTTGTCTTCTTTTTGAAGTTATCAGGATAATAGAGACGCAGGCTTAAAGTATCTGCCTTTATTATTTTATAAATAACATCCTCTGTAATGGGCTCAAATTTTTGCTGACCAAAAACGGTTGTAACTACAGATAATGTGAGGACAAAAAGTATGGTGTTTTTCAATTTCATTCTGGCCTTATTTATGGTTCGTCAAAAAAAATCACAGCCTTCTCATAAGCCTGTTCGAGTTTAAAAACCAATTTATTTTCATTGTTTCTGTTCTTGGTACCTTTTCTAGTTGCCACTACGACACCATTTTTATACAACCTTAATTCTGCTGGTTCTTTCCCTTTAGGAAACGGCATGTTAATGGTAATAGGTTTATCATTTTGTAGCAAATAACCGTCTTTGGTTTTTTCTAGAGAAACTGTAAATGGCTTTCCAGAAGATACGATATCCCAGCCTTCATTCTCATAAGCATACATACCAGAAAGGAACAAGAAATCTAATGTATTAGTAGTCTTAGATTTTCTGGTAATAGAAAGCAAGCCTTTTTGATAAAAGTCCTTTTCTTTTGCAATATCATGTTCCGTAGCGTTTACCACAAGTTTATCTGTTGCCTGATCTTCTAATAACACCTCTATAATTTGTGTGTTCGGGTAGTTTTTTAATGCCGCATACGATACGTTTTTAATCGGGTTTTCTTGACCATCGATATAAGGATTGAATACAACTGCAAATGGATTTGCCCAAGATGCGGCTTCTCTTTTTAATATTAAACTAGGAAGTGGCTCATTTACAACTTCTTTTGGAACCGTGCCTTTACTAACGGCATTAGATTTGGGTGATTTAAAACTGTACACGGTTTGGCGCTCACTACCTTTTATCCAAAGTTTCATGATATGATCTGGATGGCCCTCGGTTTTCAATGTAAACAAGGCCTTTATGTCTTGAGAGGTTTGTGTTTTAAATTTATCTGTAAAGTAATCATAGCCTTTTAAGTCTCCTTTTTTAGAGCTTAAATCGTCTGTAGAAATCATTTCTAACTGTTTTCCCTTGTTATCAAAAAACACTAAAGACTGCCCGAGATTATGATATAAATATTCGTGCTTTTGTTTTCCTTCTTGTTGCTTCTTTGATCTAAAAACATCTACAATATAGCTTTTAGAGGCATTCGATTTAATTATAGCAGTAAAGCGTTGCTGATCTGAAACTGTTTCTGGCTCTAAAAACGATACTTTCGAAAAGGTGAGCTTATTAAAATTCGGGTACTCTTCAGATTTAGGATAAGCATTGTCCAATTTAAAAGGATTATAAGACCGCATGGCGCTATAATCTGATTTCCCATCTACAATCACTGTATTATGTGCTGGAAACCTAGAATAAAACTCCCGATGATCGGTGTGCCAATAACTAGACCCCTTCCCCATGTCTGGTCCTAAGGCGTACTGGTTTGCAAATAACTCTATGGATATGCCATTGGCATGGGCATGGTTGCCAAAAGACCCAATAGTGGATATCATAACGGCATCATCTCCAGTTCCTATTCTTTGATTAAACAGACTTACATTAGGTGCATAAAATGTAGGAGAAATTAGGTTTTTTGTACTTATTTTTTCGGCATTATTATTCGTCTTCAATGCATCTACATAAAAGAACAGCTGAAAAAAGTCATTGGCCTCTCTCGTATACAAATCGTCTGAAATCATTTTAGAGAGCAACCCAGAAATTAAAGTTTCTTTATCGGTTTCGTTATATTTTTTATAATTAGCGATTAAGAGCTCGAAGTTTTCGGGTGGTAATATTTTATGGTTAGAATCGCCAAAACCTATAGTATACCCGTTAGGAAATAAATATTGAAAAGAAGCCAATGCTGCTTTCTCCACTATTGGGTAGTTTAAAAATTCATTAGCGTTTGTTGCATGGTCTAAAAGTGTAAATATTCGTAACAACGTGGAAATAACATGTACAGAATAAGAAGCCGACTCTGGCCACATTCCTGTTTCAAAATCATACACTAAAAGCGACTCTTTAATAGCTAATTGTCTATCTGTAGAAGTAACAAACGTATGATCTAAAAAGTACTCCTTACCTTTTCCATTTTTATAAGTAGCATTGTCTTCTAAAACCAAACCTATATAAGTTAAAAAACGTGCCTGAAATAAGTTCCAATTATTATCTGGAATTCCTTTTTCTATAATTTGGTCGCCCCATTTTTGAAAAACCGAAACCGAATGGTCTAAATTGATGTTATTAGCTTTAAAATAGTCATATAAAAAATCATATGCCGTTACTAAAGACACTACAATACCTTCATGAATGACCTCAAAAGTTGCAAGGCCAGAGATGTTTTGTTGCGCCGAATTTTCCAGATCTATAGGGGCATCTCTATAATGCATGCCATCCATATAGGTTAAAAATATAGGAGCAGCAAAGTCGGCATATTTTTGATCTTTGGTAAGCCAATATAAAAAAGCAGCATCTTCTGCGAGGCCCATAATTTGTTCATTTATTTTCTCAATGGCAAAGCCTGCTTTAGAAGGATGTACCCATTCCTTTTTTTGAGTTTCTTTATGTTCTAAATACAAGCCTCTAGAATCATCAAGATATGGGATTACGTCTTCCAGCCGTGGCCGTTTATAATCTGTAGCCCAATCTCTTGTTCCAGAATATCGTACTGTTGCCACTGGTGCACTACCTTCCGAGTGTGAGAAATCACCCTTTTTTAAATACACCTTGTCGTGCTTTGTTTTCCAGTTCATTTGCAATCTAGAAACCAACCAATTTGGGTCTTTATCACAATATTCTAAATACTTTTCTAAGTTTTCTTTTTTCTTTTCTACCAAGCTCTTTTTCCAATCTACTTGCTCAATGGATTTTAGAAAATCGGCTTTAGCCTCGTTGGTAACATAAATTCTAGGATGTCCAGATACCTGACCCATAAGTGTATGGGTTCCCACTAGCAGGCATAGCATTAAAAATATTCTCATGTCTATCTTTTTCATCTTATTTAATTTCAATGTTATAGCCAGCTGGATATACTTTTGCTTTCTTTTTATTTAATTGAATGGAAACAGGCTTATCAGACGAGTAATAGTACTTACCATTTTCCCTTCTTAATTCGGCTGAAACAGCATCATCTATCGCTTCTATTTTATAATGGCCTTTTTGCAGTAACGTCCCTTTTCCTAGATATAAATATTCTAACGCGTTGTTTTTTTCAGAAGTAATTCCGAAAACCCCTTGAAACTTTAATGACTTAATAGGTTTGTAAACTTTATTATCAATAGCGTTTAATATCACTTGCTCGCCTTGGTTGGACCTCACTGAGAGACTCATGAAATTATCAGAACTTCTTATTTTTGAAATGCTTTCAATAGACTTCTCACCATCATCATAAGCTTCAAAAACCGCGACAAAAGGCTTATCCTTTCCATTATTATTTTCTTGTCTTACAATTAAAGTAGGGGTTGTTTCCGGACTTTTATTTACTTGTCCTGGTGTAACATCATGTCTAAGTGTAGTTGGTGGCGCATCTACCAAGTACAATTGGCGATTTTCCTGTCCCAGCATCCACATATTTACATGGAAGGCAGGCGACACGGCTGTTGTTGTCCATATGGCATTAAAATCATGGGCATGCTTTACTTTTCTTTGATTTTTAAAAAACGCATAATTTTTATCGTATGCTACACCCAAATCGTTAACAGCATCTAATTTTAATGTTTTATTCCCACCGTTTTTTAAGTTTACAGTATGTCCTAAGTTATGATGAATATAGTCGTTATTTGCTTGGTCCGACCGGAAGATATCTACGTAATACCCTGTAGTTTCCGAAGTTCGCACCATCGCTACCAAACGTCGTTTTTCATCTGCAGACACATCGGCAAAAGAAACGTGTTCTGATGTTTCGTTAGTATTATAAAGCCCCGTAGAGGTGCTCACCCAAGGATCCATGGCATTAATGGTTATTTCTCCCACTTTATAGCCTGGAACAATGGTGTTGGACCCCGTTATCCCCCTATGGTATCCTGCATCGGGCGACCAATAGGATTCGTAAGCTGAGGCATCGGGTGCCATAGCCCAACCTTTTCCATAAAACTGCATCGCCAAACCATTTGCAGCTAAATGCGACTTTTCTCTTCCTCCATAAAGCGTAAACATTAATCCATTAGTTTCATCATTTCCATTTTTCATAATCATATGTCTATGGAATGGAGAATATGCGGCTTTATGAAATGGCAAATCACTTCCCGATTTAGGCAGGGGTTGATTAAAAATAATACTTTGCCAGTCTGATGTGCTTCTATCATACTGTCCTGATTCTATGTTTTTTCGGATTACCGTTGCCATTTTCTTTGCGGTTTCGGCATCATTTTCCCAAGTTGCATAGGTTAACAAAGATTCAAAAGATGACATATTAGCTGGCCCGCCACGCATATCTCCAAATACCACTAAATTTCCACGAGCATCCAACCACCCTAGATTAGCCATTGCTGCTTTGCTAATAATGGGATTTCCTGCAAGCGTATTAACACCAGATTTATAAAGCTTTAGTCCCATTTCTAAAACAAAAGGAATCATTCCCGATGCATATCCTGGCGATTCTGGCCATAAGCCTGTGGTTTCATTATAATTACTCATAATTTCAGGTAAACCTGCATAATACTCCCCAGATTTCTCGGTGTAAAAAGGAATGTAATAGTCGCGCCCTTTTCCATCTTGATAAAAATCGTTAGACTCCAATACAAGCATACTTCCTAGTATATTTTTATAGCGGTTTACATTCCAATTTCCTTTTTTACCACCTCTTATCAGTCCTATTTCAATAAATCGTTTAAACACTGTTCCCGCCACTTCGGTTGTTGTTTTGTTGAGGGATTTTAAGTGCTCATGCGGATTTGCATTTAAATAATCATAAATAAAGTCGTAAGTAACGGCCATTGGAATCTGTCTATCATCATGAATCACTTCATAATCATAGTACCCTAAAATACCACCTGGCTCGTAGCCACCAGGTCCTCCTGAGGATTGTTGAGGGTCCAATGGTGGCTCCATATAATAAGTCCCTAACATCCAAGTCCAAAAGATATCGGCTGAAAACTTGGCATATTTCTCATCTTGTGTTACAAAATAAGCAAACGCAGATTTTTCTGCCAGACTTAATATTTCCATATTATTAGCACGAATCATATGCCCCGTTTCTTTATAGGGAATTAAAACAGGCGTTAAGTCGCCACTAGAACGGCTAATCCCTAACATATCTCCAGATTCGTTATATGGCGTTCTATCTTTTAAAGGCACATTAACATAATCGTTCCATTTGCGCATACCTGGCAATCTTACTGTTGGCAGTGGTGCATTTCCTTCCCCATAATCCCAGTCCTGTTTTTTAATATAGCATTGGGTAAAATGCTCGCCTTCTTTCCAATACATGGCTAGCCTAGACACAATCCATTCCGGATCGGTCGTGTGCCGGTTGACATATAAATCTATGTCCTCTTGTAATTTTTGCCATGACGCTTTAGCCCAATCTTCCGTTTCTATTTTTTCCAATAGCGCTTGCCTGTCTTTACTTTCTGCAAATAACCTAGGGTGGCTACCAGCTTGTTGTGCATGTGCATAACCTACTGTTAAAAACAGAAGAGGTATTAAAACTATTGACTTTATGATTTTCATGTTGCTATAATTCTTTTAAAAAATACAATTCCATTCTTAATTTAATATTGATTTGGATGCTCGAAGTCCCCAATGCGATGAAACACATTACGTTTTAAAGGGATTTGCATACCATCTGTATCTTCTAACCAATCGTACAAACTATTAGCAAAATCTTTAATCATGGGTTGTAATTCTGGCTTATCAATTAAATTCACCATCTCATTGGGGTCGTTTTCAATATCATACAACTCGTTAGTATCCCAAATGCCATTATATCTTATGTATTTATATTTATCTGTGCGCACCCCAAAAACTGTTGGCGTCATAGGAAAATCGTATTCAAAATAGTATTCATAGAATATTTTATCTCTCCAATTACGTTCGTCATTTTTCAATAATTGTATAAAAGATTTTCCAGGCATATACTCTGGTTTTTCTAAACCAGCACACTCTAAAATTGTTGGAGCAATATCTACATTTTGAACCATGCGTTCGACTGTCTTTCCACCTTCAAAAATTTCTGGACAGTGTACCAGCATAGGCACTTTAACAGACTCTTCATAAAAATGACGTTTATCTATAAGGCCATGTTCTCCCCAACTAAAACCATTATCGCCCATATAAATAACCATGGTAGACTCGTCCAGTCCATTTGCTTTTAACCAATCCATCACGGTGCCCACACTATCATCTACACCCATTAAGGTTTCGCAATACCGTTGCACCAAATCATCAAAAGTACCATCGGCAGTTCCATGATACATGTGATCGACACCATGCCAGCTATCGCGTTGCCTTTTAACCCAGTCTGGCCAGTTCAGTTTTTTATATTCCGATCCAATGGTTTGAGTATAACTATCTGGTTTGTCAATTTTTTTACCAGCATAGATCCCTTCGTGACGTTTGGCCGGTAAAAACATGGCATGTACAGCTTTATGTGATAAATACATAAAGAAAGGCTTATCTTTCTCCCTGTTGTCCAACCAATTTACCGCATGTTCTGTTAATAAGTCGGTAACATAGGTACTCTCGTCATACTGTATGTTCTTTCCATTAATATTAAGGTTAGGTGCGTAATAATCGCCTTGACCTGCAAAACTTTCCCAATGGTCGAATCCAGGACGCGGACTATCGTTATGGTCGCCCATATGCCATTTCCCGAAAAAGGAAGTTTGATACCCTGCTTTTTGCAAATACTCTGGGAAAAATGTTAAGTTCCCAGGATTGGGCGCTACATTATCTACAATAGTGTGCACATGAGAATATTGTCCGGTTAAAATACTGGCACGACTAGGTGAACACAATGATGTGGTTACGAAAGCATTTTTCATGTGCGCCCCTTCACTTGCCATTTTATCTAAATTAGGCGTTTTAAGCCATGGTACTTTTCCAGTAAAGCCCATGAAATCGTGACGATGATCATCTGTTAAAATAAAAATAACGTTTCGTTTTTTAGCCGCTTTTACTTGCTCTAACTTTAAGGATTTCTTTTTTGAAGAAGGTTTTTTTTGCGCTTCTATCGATCCTGAAAAAATGAATACCGCTAAAAAAAAGGCTTGTATCAATATTCGGTTTGGATGGGTTGTAATCAATTTCATTTCTTATTGTTTTTTATAATTAAAACAGCCAAAGATTGGCCTGGAACTTCTACGGATTGTGGTTTATTACTTTCTATTTGGCATTCATATACCTGAGTGTCTTGGTTATCATTCTGCACTAATACATAAATTTGGTTATTATACTTTACCGAAATCAAACTGTTTTTAGAAAAATTAGCGATTCGTTTTGCACCAGGAACCAAATATTTACTCAGAAAAGCCATAACTGCAAAATCTGGATTATAGCTTACTTCTTTGGTTTGACGATTTATGTTTATTAAAGAGTTTTGTTTCCAATTCCATCCACTTTCTGTGGTTTCATTTAAAATCATATTCCAATAACAAAAATTTGGACTCCCATTGTTTAGATAAGAGGCCACTTCGTTTAATCGGCTTGACGCCTGCTCCCAAGTATTATTACCATTATAACATTTACTTTCTGTATGCATGATTTTTACAGCAGGAAACAACTCTCTTACTTGTTCTATATACTGCGGATGTGTATATTGAATTCCTATACCATCAAACAGCACTCGATCTTCTGTATTGGCGGCCAATTCTATCATATCTAATTGTCCTGCCGCTGTTCTAAAGGTTCCTGCCCAAATTTCTGTATTAATCTTATTTAATTTAAACTGCGGCCGTAAATATGTTTTTACAAACTTGCTCATTTGCGATATAGGCATCTCATTAGATGGATACGGTGTGTTTGCATCCGTTTCATTTTGAATCACTAATCGGTCCACCGTAATCCCTTTTTTAGCATAAGCTGTTATATATTTCACGAAATACAAGGCATAAGCCTCATATATATTAGGCTCATCTTTTAAACGATTTTTTTCTTTAAATTCATCCCCTCGATCCATATACCCAGAGTACTTCATCCATGCTGGTGGACTCCATGGTGAAGCAAACAATTTTAATTTTGGATTTTGAACAAAGGCTTTTTGAATGTATGGAATAACCGATGTTTCCTCCCTCTTTATAGAAAAGTGCTTCATATTATAATCCTCTGCTATTTCAGAATAGCTATACGCCTCTAATCCAAAATCACTCGACCCCACTGCGGTTCTAGAAAATGAAAACCCTGCACCGTGCTGTGGGTTAAACAAATTGCCCATCACTTGATCTTGCAAAACCTTTGGCAAAGACATTAGGGCTTCGCCACCAATTTCATTAAAAGCGCCGCCTATGCCTTCTATGGTTTGGAATTCTATGTTCGGGTATAGCTTAATTTTACTAGGTCGTTTTTTAGAGATAGGATTAGAGCTATTAGCTATTTTCTGTACAGAAATTTTACCGTTCGGAATATCTCCTGACAATTTAAGCACCTTTACTTCTATCTGATCTTGAGAAAACAAGATTAGATTACAAAGTAAAAAAAACACAAATATAACGGCGTTTCTCATCATTTTTATTTATTTACCTTAATATGAAAAGCAAAACCATTATTGCTCTTTACATTTAATTCCATTTTTGAATCTTTAGTCAACTTAGCTGTTTCAATTTTAACACGTGTTCTTGTTTTGATAGTTTCATCATCGGTATACACTTTTGCCTTATAGGTTTGATTTGGGTCTAAGAAAGAAAAATCTAACACGGCTTTTCGTGCTTCGTCTCCATTAATTCCACCTATAAACCACTCCTTTCCTTTTCTACGTGCAATGACACCAAGAGCTCCCATTTCAGCCTCTAACACTCTGGTTTCATCCCAAGTGGTTGGAACATTATCAAAAAACTCCAATTCTGGTTCATTTCCAATATGGCGCGTATCACCCCATAAACCATCTTTTTTTTCTGGAGAAGCTGCTGGTTTATCATACCAATATAAAAATTGTAATGGACTGAAGATACAAACGGCTTTAGCCAATTGAGACGCCCGAGACCCCATAGCATCAACTCTGGTGCTATAATAACAAATCGTATTATCGGAAGCACCGGCAAGAGTACGCGTAAACATGCTAATTAAGGTATGGGCATTTGGCACGGTTTCTTCATCACCACGAATGCCTTCTTGTGTTAATAAATTTGGATAGGTTCTTGAAAAACCTGTAGGCCTATACTCATCATGTACATTCACAATCATGCCATAATCAGCAGCTTTTTTTATGGCCTCATGCATCCATGCTGTAGCTTCTTGATCACCAACCCGTACAAAACCGAATTTAATTCCCGCAATACCCCAGGTTTTAAACAAAGGCAATATCTCATCCAATTGCTTTTCTAAGGCACGACGGTTTACATATAGAATAAGACCAATACCTCGCTCCTTTCCATAAGCCGTAACCGCTTCCATATCCAAAGGACCTTTAGAACGTTTAGGATCTAAAGCAACCGTAGTAGCATCAGATTCATTTTTCATTTCATCGCCATACCACCCGGCATCAAACATGATATACTGCATATTATGTTCTACCACAAAATCTATAGCAGCAAAGGCGCCTTGAGTGGTAAGCGTTGTTTCCCGCAACACTTTCCCTGGCTTGATCCAAGATTCGTCTGCAATTTCCGAAGGGTCGTTTAGGTTTTGAAGAATGTAATTGTTCTCTAACAATTCACCATGCGATTTCCCTATCATAACAACACGCCATGGGGATTGAAAAGGGAGCTTTTTATGAACTTTTACACCCTCACTATCTCGGTTTGAAATGATAGCGCCCGATATGGTATCCTGCTTCTGTTCGCCCATTTTTCCATCAAGCTCGGAAAGAATACTGTATTTTGAAGAGGTTCCCTTATTAAAACTTAGCCGCGCATAATCTACTAATTTTGCTTCTGCCAAGGCCACAACCAAACTATCGTTCACCTCGATAACTAGTGGACGTTCGGCCCCTGCCTCGAGTTGGCTGAGAGGAATTTTTTTGTATTCGCCTTGCGCCGTTAATTTTCCGGGCTCTCGTTTTGGTGTAGACCAAACTGGGTAATCCTTATCAAAATTATAATGGATTATTTCATCTAACCCTATCTCAGAAATATTATTTTGCTCGGGTATTTCATAAGCAAAAGCAATCCCTTCGTTATATGCTCTACCAATAAGATTGATTTGTGCCTCGCCCAATTTCAAATATATTTTTGTTTGATTGTAATGATCTGGAATGTTACTTAATTCGCTAAAATTAGAGTGCCATACATTATTCACTGTGGAGTTTTCAACTTTTAATATGGACAAATTACCAGAAAACTCTATTTCTTTAGAAAAAAGCTCTAATGTTGAAGGCAAAACCACATCTTGATTATCGTATTGTATCGAGAAGCTTAAGTTATTGCTATTTTCATCATAAAAGAAAGAAATCGTTTTAGTTCCATCTGGAGACACTAGTTCTGTTTTGTCTGATGCTTTACAAGCAAAAAGTACTAATGACATAATAATCATTAGAACAGGGTATCTCCCTTTTAATATTAAATTACACATAATATATATATATTATTCTTATTAATATTCTATTCGTCTCGTACCCAAATATGACTTCCATCCAATAAATTTTTGTATTGGATTTCGAACTCAGCTTTTATCTTTTCAAAAACAGCGGGTTGTGTTTTAGATATATCTTCCGATTCACTGATATCTTTTGTAAGATTGAACAATACAAAATCGGTCAGTTTAGCACTTTTAATATAATCGATGTTTCCATCATATAAATTATGAAAGTTAGGTACGGGCTTATTATCGACTTCTAAGCGTGCCATGATTTTATAATCACCATGTCTCATCGCCACCATTCTATCATTCAGGGCATCATAAAAAGCCCAGATTAATGGCTTACTTCTGTTGAAATTTCCATCTTTAAAAATGGTTACAAATGATTCGCCATCTAGAACTCTATTAGGTAATTTAGCCCCAGAAAGCTCTGCAAATGTTGGTAATAAATCCAATGCAGAAACGACTTTATCGGATGTGCCTGTGAATGTTTTTTCACCCAACCAATTAATGATACCTGGTACTCTAAAACCCGCTTCATTCGTCCAAAGTTTCATCCCTTTTAATTCGCCAGGCGAACCGTAAGAACGCTTGGCCCTCTCATAACGCATGAATGTTTCTGGACCATTATCCGATGAAAATACAATTAAGGTATTGTCTAAATTACTTGCTTTTAAATAAGCAACTAAACGGCCCACAGCTAAATCTACATTTTCAACATTGGCAAAATATTCTGCTTCTTCTCTATTTTTAGCCAGCGGTAAATATTTCTGCACCAAATCTTCAGGTGATGCTACAGGTTCATGAGGTTCGTGAAATGCCACCTCTAGGAAAAATGGTTTATTCGTTTGTTTGTTTTCCAACCATTGTATGGCTTCACTAATAATTATTTGGCTGCTATACCCTTCAATTTCGCCAACTTCTTTCCCATTTCTAATAAAATTATTTGGGTTTTGATGACTAGGCGCGGCATTGTTATGCGTTGCAAACCAATAATCGAAACCAAAATCGTTTGGTTGGGGCTGTACACCTGAATTGAACCTTGAAGAACAATGCCATTTACCTACTAAACATGTTTCATAACCTACAGATTTTAATATCGCAGGAATGGTTTCCTCATGTGCTTGAAGATGCACCAAATCCCTATTATCCGGACTTTTTTTGATGCCTGGTATAAAATCATAAATACCTGCACGATTCGGACTCCTACCTGTAAGCAATCCAGCTCTTGATGGCGAACAAACAGGAGCCGAGGAATAAAAATTAGTTAATTTGATACCCGATGCTGCTAAGGCATCTAAATTTGAGGTTTTGATAATGGGATGACCAAATGATGCCAAATCGCCATAGCCAAGATCATCGCATAAAAAAACCACAATATTGGGTTGCTCTGCATATGTTTTTTGCTGAGATACCTCTGCCGTTTTAGTAGTTTTATTCGTTTTACAAGATGTACTCACTAAACCAACAAAAATCAAAAAATATTTAATTATTTTAAAATCCATTTCGATTTAGCTTTTTGATAGGTTAAAAAAATCATTGAAATAAAGCATTTGATATTTTATGGAATTACTCCAATATGCATTGGTATGCCCTCCGGGCCTTTCTATATAATCATGTGGAATATTTCGTTCTAAGAGTTTTTTATGGAGCCTAAGGTTCGCATCATAAAAGAAATCGTCTACCCCACAATCAAACATAAATTTTAAATTTTTCCCATCTAGCAAATGCACTAAATTGATTACCGTATGCCCCTCCCAATTTAATGGGTGTTCTGCATATGCTCCCAATCGTTTCGCAATATCCCATCGCAAAGGAAAAGGCCTAATATCTACACCACCACTCATACTAGCCGCTACTGCCCAAATATCGGGATGTTTAAATGCTAGAAACAAAGCACCATGACCGCCCATACTGAAGCCTGAAATCGCTCTATGTGCCTTAGAGGCCTTGGTGTTATATGACTGATCTATTTTTGAAACCAATTCTTTCGAAATATAGGTTTCATATTGCATAGTGCGGTCTATGGGACTATCGAAATACCAGCTTGTTTTACCGCCATCAGGACACACAATGATAACATTATACATGTCGGCATACTGCTTTATTTCAGGAGCTTTTGCCAACCATGCTTTATGATCGCCGCCTGCACCGTGAAGCAAATAAACTACAGAATACGCTGGTCCTTTTTTTGAATAAGAATCGGGCGTTATAACAACATTTTTTATAGCCTTATCCATCACTTTACTAGATACTACAAGCGTATCGATGTTTGAAGCAAACAGTGTTGCTGCAAAACAGAATGATAATATAAAACCTATAGCTTTTTTCATCTTATTTAATGTCCTTTTTATTATTTTTTCAGAATGATATCTTCTAATTCCTCTAATGTTTTTCCTTTGGTCTCGGGCATCATAAAGGCTACAAATAACAATTGCAGCACCATCATTCCAGCAAACACCAAGAATACCACCCCTGGCCCAATCATTGGATGACTAAATAAAAATGGAATTAATGAAGGAATAATAGCTGCTAAAATCCAATGTGTAGAACTACCAAATGCTTGACCCGATGCTCTTAAATGGTTCGGGAATATTTCAGATACAAATACCCAAATTACGGCCCCTTGTCCAATAGCATGTGCTGCAATAAACAAGAACAAGAAAATGGGTATGGACATACCTGTCCAACCTAGAAAAAAGGCAGCCGACACTAAACCCAATGAAATAATATAGCCTACAGACCCCATATACATCAAGGTTTTTCTCCCTAATTTATCTATTAAAAAGACTCCTAAAAGCGTAAAAACAAGGTTAGTAAACCCAATACCTATACTGCTTAACAAAGCGGTACTTTCCCCCAGACCAGCTTCTTCAAAAATACGCGGCGCGTAATATAAAAAAGCATTAATTCCTGAAAACTGGTTAAAAAACGCGATTAAAAACGCTAACATTAAAGGAAATCTGTATTTTTTAATGAAGATGTTTTCAGACTTATCACTTTTATCAGAATGCGTGTTAAATTCTCTTATTTGTTCTTCAACATCTATATCTGGATTTATTAATTTCAAGACCTTTCTTGCTTCATCCACTCTTGATTGCGACAATAGCCATCTTGGACTTCTTGGTACTTTTAGTGCAAATAAAATATATAAAACGGCAGGAATCGCTTCAACACCAAGCATCCAGCGCCATGCATTTTCACCTATATCACTTAAAAGGTAATTAGACAAATAAGCTATTAAAATACCAAAAACAATATTAAATTGATACATGGCCACTAAGCGTCCCCTACTTTTAGCCGGAGCAATTTCGGAAATATAGGCAGGAGCAGCAATGGTTGATGCACCTACACCAAGACCACCTATAAAACGGGCAAAAGCAAACACATAAGGATCATTGGCCAAAGCTGAACCTATGGCCGATATGGCAAATAAAATACCAATAACAATAAGTGTGTTTTTACGGCCGAACGTATTAGTAGGAATACCCCCAAAAATAGCTCCAAAAACAGTTCCCCAGAGAGCCATGCCCATAACGACTACTCCATGAAAAGCATCGGAAGACTCCCACAGCGTTTGTAATTTTTTATCGGCTCCAGAAATGACCACAACATCAAATCCAAATAAGAAACCAGCTAGAGCGGCAGTAATAGACCATAATATTATTTTTTTATTCATGCTATATGTATTAATTAGTTTTAGTTTTATTATAGTTTATTTTAATGGAAGCACCATGTTCCATGTTTTTGTACCATTACCAAATCCTCCAGGGCCATCCATGGTTGCAAAGAAAATATGTGTAGGCTTGCCATTTTCCACAAATACAAATGGGCGCTCTAATTGTCCTTGTTTTATCGTTTTGCCATTATCCCATTTTACTGTTTTGGTATAGGCTTTAGGATCCTCGTCCAAAACCCAATGAAGACCATCTTTAGAGTGTGCTAAAAGACCATCGCCCTGTCCTCCAGTAATTAGCCCTCTTTGATCTTTGGCTATCATATGAAACCCGTCGTTATCACTCCATAAATGTGGATCTTCTACCTCACCAAACCGTGCCATTGAAAACAAAGGCTCATCCCCCATTACCGTATAGGTTCCATCAAATGACGGAGCCGTTGCTACACCAATACTCATATCGCTTTGCTGAATCCCATCTTCTTTATAGCTTCTGCCTTTAAAAAGCAGAATCACCGACCCATCTGCTTTAATTAAAGGTGACGGATTAGATGTTAAAAAACTGTAATACGTATTAGGTTTAACATCTAAAATAGGAGCTTCCAAACGCTTCCACGGCCCATAAGGACTTTTAGATGTCGCAATGCCCACACGCTTTCCCCATCTACTTGCAATACACCATTTACTGGATAAATCGAATTCCTTTACATTTTCTGTAGTAACCTCTTCAAATGGGTGAGTAGATCCCATATAATATAAAATATAAGTATCCTTATGTTTTACAACCTTAGGGTTATGGCAGGATTTTCCATCCCAATACTGAGCTCCTCTATTTCCTAATGCAACATCCTTGAATGTATAAGGCCCTTGTGGTGTACTGGACACCGCATGCACAATTTCTGAAGCGACCATCCAACCGGGGTGAAATGGCAACATCTTTGGCCATCTAGACGCGTACATATGATAGACCCCGTCATCCCCTTTTATAACAGAACTTCCCCAAACCCAATAACCTTCCATTTGAAAACCGCCATTTACTGGTGCTTCTTTTAAATTGTCGAAAATTGGATTTTGTGCGCTACAAGAGAGTACAAACCCAAATAAAAATAGAATACGATATATCATTATATTAAGAAAATTCTTTAGTTTTTTATGGGTTGAATTTTTATTTCCTTTAAGTTTATAGGGTTCCACTGTTCTGCTACTGGCATTAAAGAAAATTCATATTTGCCCGCTTTCTCAATGTTAAAATGGCCAAGATCTAGAGTTTTAAATCGCTTAGGATTGTCTCCGCTAGCAGGTATTTTTACAATTTTTGATTTGCCATTAAATAGAACAGTGATTTCTGTTTCCTTATCTCCAGAATATCCAATCTCTATAGCATAACGCCCTGGTTGATCCATCTCAAGGGTCCAATATACCCTCGCTGTTTCACTGTCCCAGCTTCCTACACAATCCAAATGATCATTATATAACGCCCCAGGGCCTTGTAAATTTTCATATTGCGCCCTAAATGCGGGTAGCACCACAAGCCCCGATTCATCCTGTACTAATGGCTTTTGAGGCAAAGCATTGGGCATATCTTTTAATTTCAAAACAATTACTGAAGCCACATTATCTGGTGCTGCCCCTGTTAACTTAAGCCGAATGCCATCTTCTAAGGTTTCGGTTTTAAAGGTTCTATTTTTATCGGTGAGCAAATAAGAAGACTCTACCTCATTATTTAGCCCAATAGAGAGCGTTGCGCCATCCTTCCAGTCGTACACATGTAAATAAAGCAAGCCTTTATTGTCGACTTCTTTCATGGTAATTCTTCCCCATGCAGGCTCATTATTTGTAGGACTTGCCTGTGTACCGTATATGGCTTCGCTATTCGCATCCATCCAAGTGCCTATTGCTTTTAAACGCTCTACGGCCTCTGGCCTTAAAGTACCTTCCCGGGTAGGGCTCACATTAAGCAAATAATTACCGCCTTTACTACTTTGATCTATTAAATTACGGATTAAAGTAGGAATGGATTTAAAGTTATCATCATCACTACGGTAGCCCCAACTTCCGCTAATAGGTTGACATAGCTCCCAATATTTTATTTCCGGTTGATACCTTGGTCCGTTTCTTTCAAAAGTTTTATGGTCTCCTGGATAAGCATCACCTAAACGATCGTTAGTAATGATACCTGGCTGAAGTGCCCTGGTGATATGATGCAAACTATCCACTACAGATTTTGTCATTTCCCGTGGTGTATCCCACCAAAATATAGCAATGGGGCCGTATTCTGTTAACAATTGTTTGACTTCGGGAAGTGCTTTTTCATACACATACTCATCACTACTAACACGCTTTATATTTTTATCCCAACTATTGCCTAAGCCTCCAGGGTGATGCCAATCTTGTGCTTGAGAGTAATAAAACCCAAATTTTATTCCTTGTTCCTGGCAAGCTTTAGCCAATTCTTTCAATACATCCCGTTTAAAAGGGGTGGCATCAAAAATGTTATAATTGGTAGCTTTAGAGTTAAACATAGAAAAACCATCATGATGTTTGGCTGTTATCACCATATATTTCATTCCCGCTTGCTTAGCCAAGCCCACAAATTCTGCTGCATTAAATTTTGTAGGGTTAAATTCTGCTGCAAATTTCTCATATTCACTAATAGGGATTTTCCCCTTATTCATAATCCATTCCGCACTATTGGTTTGTGCTTCTCCCTTATAAAAACCGGCAGGAACGGTATAAATTCCCCAATGGATAAACATACCAAATCGAGCCTCTTCCCACCATGCCATACGCTCTTCTTCTGAAAGATTTTTTACCTCAGAAACCTTTATTGCATTAGCATTTTGCTTACATGCCGAATTAAACATAAAGGACACCAACCCCACCAATACTAATACTTTTTTCATAGACGCTACGTTTACAATCGTGTAATGATTAATCATAGAAAACATAATACAATAATAAAAATTATAGTTTTTATTGAGTATAAATCATGACTCATACCGTATTAACTATTGCTCATTTAAATGATAATGCATGTGAGATACTTTAAGGCAGGCATTTAAAAATTAAAAACCATACCGATTTTATCTATTGGCATATTTCCCATTAAGCCCCCACTAAACGTATCCACATCTATAATAAAGAAAAACCACCCAATAGCGGGTGGCTTTTTACACTACTTTATAATCTGTTACCCATCATAAAAGCTTTACTGTATCTTTCTAACTTGAAAGGTGTTTAACACAGGTTTACCTCTCACGGCTATAAAATCTAAAACAAGGCCTTCTCCATTCAAAACAACAATTTCATATTTTTTTGAAATCGCTTTTTCTGAGCCATAGGCTTCTGCAAGGTTTAAATTTTTCTCAATAAAATTACCATTGAGAACCACATTAAAAACTCGATCGGAAACAGTTTCTGAAACTTTATCATTTCCTAAGTTGTAAACCAATTTCTCATGCTCCTTATCAGATTCCAATTCGGCCCAACCTAATGAAACAACATATTTCCCATCAGGTACATCTAACTTAAATTTACGAATGCCTACGCGTTGGGTTTGATAAATGGGGTCGTCTTCAGAATCTATAATATCTAAGTCTGAACTTGGCAAACTCCCAAATCGGGTTTTAGGCCTAAAAGCTTGACCACCTACATACCCCCAGCTTCCTTTTACATATTCTTGTTCTGGAATCCACACTTGATCCTTAACTTTATCTTCATAAATTCGTTTTGTACCGAGGAGCACATTTAATTCATAAAATTCATCTTCAAACTCAGAAAACATATTAGGTGCCAACCTGAAATCAACGTCTAATACATCTATATACTCTTTGGAATTTACAGTCATTTTAGCAACTATACGGTTTTTTCCATTTACAAAAGGAATAGAGAATCGCGCAATATTGTTAATTACTTTAGCATTGTAAACCTTATCGTTATGCCTTAATTCCACCAAATCGCCATTAGAATACACCGTTACAGGCTGCACACAAAAGTTTTTACCTGCTTCTGCAACACCCCCTCTTATCTTCCATTGATTTTGACCCAGTTTAATAACAGGCGTTTTAGAAAGCACTGTTTTGTACAACCACCATGTATCTTTTTTTTCTCTCTCTAAAGTAGTAATTCCTTTTAAATTTGTACGAGGCTGGGCATACCCTCTTGCTTCAGAGTAAAAATCATTTAAATTCCAAATGTTAGCACCAACAATAAAAGGCCTACTTTGTATGGCTTCTAGGTAATGTTCGTGATAAATATTCCCGTATTCAACAGTATAATCAAATCTCTCCGGTTCTAAGGAGTGTAAACGCGGGTGCACATCTGCACCATATTCGGTAACTATTAGAGACTGTTTTGGAAAAAGTTTATGAAGCTCATCTAGGTTTTTATCGAAACTGGAAAGATTTCCAGAATACCAGCCTTGGTATAAATTCCAGCCCAATATCATAGGGACACTTGTTACTCCTGCATCTTTATATCGGCTAATAGCACCATGATTTACAATCATTGTATACCGATTTGAATCTAAATCTCTTATTTTCGTTTCAATTTCAGAAGCTAACGTTGTGATGTTTTTTGCATATACTTCATAACGTTTTTTTTCTGTTTTCTGGTCGAATGGCAACCTTAAAAGCACCTCATTCATATACGCCCAAATGATAAGCGATGGATGATTATAGTTTTGCTTCACCATTTCTTCTGCCATAAAAAGGGCATTTTCAGTAAAGGCCTCCGACTCTGTAATGGCATTTACTATTGGTATCTCTATAGACGTTAAAATACCCAACCTATCACACATTTCAAGCACTGTTGGGTCTTGAGGGTAGTGGGATATTCGCAAAAAGTTACCGCCCATATCTTTAAGCAAGCGCATGTCCCGAACATGCATCTCATCTAATAAAGCATTTCCTTTTTTTAAATAATCTTGATGCCTATTTGTTCCTATCAATTTAAGATACTCGCCATTAAGAAAGAAACCTTTTTCAGGATCGAACTTAAACCAACGTAGCCCTAAAGGCTCCATAGATTCATCTAAAACATCTCCTGTTTCAGCATCTTTAATCTGGCTAATAACGCTATATAAATAAGGATTATCAGGCGACCACAGCTTTGGGTTTTTAATTTCAAAAACATCTTTAATAGCTTTATTTTTCTGGTTTTTACCAAGCTTAACTTTTTTGTTCGTGGTTAAAACAGTTTCACCTTGCTTGTCTACTACTCTATTTACAATAGCGACCGTTTTATTCTGATTGGTATCATTGTTCAATACATACTCCATTTCAACTTTTGCTTCTTCTTTCGAAACTTCGGGAGTATTTATATAGATACCTGATGAACTGTAATCGTTCATTGAAAAATGAACTGCATTCAATTTAATTAGAAACACATCACGATAAATACCTCCGAAAAATGTAAAGTCTGCTGATAAGGGTGGGATATCTACATCATGACTATTATCTACTTTTACAGCTAGTACATTTTGTTGATCGTATTTTAAAAATGATGTAATATCAAAGTGAAATCGTGTATAACCGCCTTTGTGCTGTCCAGCCCATTGCCCGTTTACATACACATCGGCAACTTGATTAACACCTTCAAAATAGATTAAAGTTTTAGTTTTCGGATTTTGTTCTGCTTCCATAAAAACAGTTTTTTTATACCACCCCACTCCTCTATAATACCCTGGTGTATCGTCGGTAACATCTATATTGTTCCAGGTGTGTGGAATGTTAACAGATTCCCAGTTGGCATCATTTAGCTCTGGAAGCATTTCTGAATTTGCATTTTTAGAAGTTTCTAAATCGCCTTTATAAAACTTCCACCCATTGTTAATGGTAAAAGTTTGCCTAGATTGAGATGATACACTAAAAACAATTAATAGTGTAAAAAGTATAATATAAGTTTGCTTATTCATTTTTTAATAATAACATGTTAATCATTGGTTTTCAAATGCACCTCTATCTGGATTTCCTTTTATAGGATTTCCTAAAAAATCTTTCATAGGATGGCCTTCAATTTCGATGCCTTTATTTATTTCTGGGGATTCCTTTTTTAATAGAAATCGTAAATACGATTTCCAATTAGATTTAGAGGGCAGAGCACTTTTAAACAATGGATTTTTTTTGCTTTTCCCTAAATCTTCTGGTTCTTCTTTAATAGCGCCATAATACGTATTTGCATTAAAAACATTATTGGTACTTCCACCTAAATCGAACCCATTTCCCTTTCCTAAAGAATAGAAAATATTGTTTGTGTATGTTGTGGATTTTGGAAATCCATTCCAACTTTTATGGTAAATTAATTGCACATTATCATGTTCTTCTCCTGCAAAAAACACGTTATTATAAGTATGGGTATTGGTTGTAGGCCCCGAGTTTCTAACAATATGATGGTTATTACTTTCAAAAATGTTATACCTAATAATGGTGCCATCATTAAAACCTGTTTTACTCGCTCCATCATTACAAATTAGAATACCCCCATGGCCATTATTATGGCTGTAATTATATTGAATGATGGTGTTTTTACAATTCCAATCGCTATCAAAACCACCAGCATCTACATCTGGTTTATGATCCCAACTATCGGCTTCGGTATTATAATAAGTATAAGAAGCTTCGTTATATTGAAACAAAGCATCATCACAATTAAAAGGAAATGACGCGTTACCACTCCCTTTTATACCGTTATATGTAAAAACACAATGCTCTACCAAAGGCGCTTTAGCTACGCGAACTATCAATGCATTAGCCCCTGATTTTTCAAACTTGTTGTTTCTAAAAACAACATTTTTATTGGGATACCAATTATGGATTCTTCCATTTGCTAATTTGTCTCCCCAATGACTTGTTAATGATCTTCTGTCCCAAACAGACCTGTTAGACCAGCCTGTTCTGTCCACATTATGAATATAACAGCCTTCAACATATAAGCCATCAAAATTAGATTTCACCTGTTTTGAAGTGTCTTTATCTCTCGTTATGTCAACAAAAACACCTCCATTATCTTTGGCACTCATATCGCCATTAACTTCACAAACTTCTACGTTAATTAATTGAATATCGTGAAGTGTTCCGCAATCTCTTCCTTCAATATAAATTCCCATTTTAGGAGCATATACATAGGTAACATTGTTTTTTAACGGATATTCTCTTGGCACTTCTGAAAGTGCATAATTTTTAATTTTTAAATCGCGAATTTCAATATACTCTTGATTAAACAAACGAATGGTATATGACACTGTTTCATTGTTCGAAATTACGCCTTGAGCATCTAAAACAGGCGCTGGTCCAGAACCATAAGCACCAATAACGATGCGTTTATTTTTAGTACCACTTCCTTTTGGAACAAAATTTCCAATCCACGTGCCTCCTCTTCTAAAAAGAATAGAATCATTGGATTTTAAATTCAATTCATTAATCCTATTAATACTTTTAAAAGGTGTTGCTTTACTAGTACCATTATTAGCATCTGTTCCAATAACATCATCTACAAAATAGGTGGTTTGAGCATAACTATATTGAAAGCTCAACATTAACAAAACAGAACATGTTTTTATTGTTTTCAGTGTCATCTATTTTTAATTTTTTGAGATTAGCTTTAGCATTTCTATAGCATATCGTTTTCCTAAAAGGCGTTGACTTTCACTATCAAAATGAGTTTTATCAATAGTTGTTGTGTTTTCAGTAGTAACAACTCCCGTGTTTTTAACGTTATTTGGCAACTCTAAAATCATGTTATTAAAATTGTTTCGTTGTGGTTTATCTGGTGATAATTGCCCTGCAACAAACGGTAAATTAGGAGCGTTTAAATCTGCTCGTAGAGCTTCAATCAATATCTTTATTTTTGGCATGTATTTATCATATCTTCCTGCGTTTGCTTCACCTTGATGCCAAATAACCCCTTTTAAAACACCATATTCCATAGCCTTTTCCACTTGGCTTATGGCTTGATTATAAAGTGTATCTCCCGGTTTCCATTCTTCAATAGAGGTGCCTCCTTTAGCATTTACAATCAACCCGATTTGCTTTCCAGAAGAAGCATTAGCCATTTCTTTTGCAAAACCGTAGCTTGAACTTAATCTTTGCATATGGATACTTTTCCTTACCGTAGAGTATTTATTAAAAGGATTAGCTGCTTTTTCCCATGGCTTATCTTCATTTCCTGTAAATAAAAACACATGCTGAAGGCTGTCTTTATCTTGCTCCTCAATAACGGCTCTTCCTGCCATATTTGACTGCCCAATGCATAAATAAAGCTCCATTGGTTTGTCTTCATTTTTAACTATGCTATTTGTTGATTTACATTGATATAACAGGCCAACGCACAGTATTAAAAGTATTTTGTAATATTTCATTTTTTGATTTGATGTTATTTATTAATTCTTAATAATTATTTATTTCTTCACGAGTCACAAGAGTTCAATTGCATATGTTCCTTCTGGAATTTTAACACGGATAGCATTTGGAACTGAATTGTCTACTGACACATTTTCTCCATCTAATCTTATGGATGTGATATCAGGTGAATAAAAAGTTACATGAGTTTCAGAAGAAATAATCTTTCCACTCATCCCTTTGACATCATTTGCAATATTCATATATAATGCAACTGAGGCATCCGATTTAAAACCTATTTGAATGTCTTGTTCTGACTTAAATGATTCACCCTTTACAAAATATGAAACCAACTTTCCTGCAAGTTTTCTGTAAACGACATTTTCACCCTGAAAAGATTCCGTTTTATTAGTTTCAAGGCTTGTCCCTCCAGAAGTAAGCGCAACATCTACAATTTTTTCTTGGATAATTTCAGTACCTGTATAATCGCCAGCTATAATTCTTTTTAAATCGCCTGTTTTATGAGTCTTATCCCCTGGAAATAAAACGGTAAGAATATCTGCTTGTTGGTTGTTTGTATTATAATTAGCATACATATAATCTGAAACAAAAGCAAATCCTGACCGATCTTGATTGGCTGTCTTCTTTAATTCAACTGAAGCTGGAGTTGTTCCTAAAAAGGTAGTTAATGTTACATTGTTATCAGAATACAAACGAGGTCCTGTATTTCCTTTTTCTATTTTAATTTCAGAGAAATATTCTGTAGTATTCTGAATAGTGTTTAAAGTTGCTGCATTGGGATGCCACACCACATTAACATTATCTTCTACCGTATCTGTGGTTACATGATCCATAACCACATAGTAGCCGTTAACGCCATTTGAAGGCTGAACAAAAACAACATCTCTAAGATGCGTTCCTGAGATGGCCTCTGAACTAGAACCTCTAAAATACTCTATATTTTGACCTACAAAGCCTTCGACAATACCATTACCCACTTTGGATGTATGTCTTTTTCCTCCTATCATTAAAGTATTCGCAGATTCTGAATTTGAATGTATGAAATCAAAAGTAGCGGTTACTCCATCTATAGTAACATCATTGTTTGGTCCATCGTAGCCTGCATTACGCAATAAAATTTCACCATAACCTGCCAAAGCCAAAGCGTTAGTTTCATAATTGGTATGATACTCGG
Source organism: Mariniflexile ostreae (assembly GCF_042427585.1). Classification (NCBI taxonomy): domain Bacteria; kingdom Pseudomonadati; phylum Bacteroidota; class Flavobacteriia; order Flavobacteriales; family Flavobacteriaceae; genus Mariniflexile; species Mariniflexile ostreae. Next base: position 115,096 of record NZ_JBHMFC010000074.1, read on the forward strand.
TATTTCCTTTTAAATTCTGCATACTCATATAAAGCGCATCTGTAGATTGCGTGTCTGTAATTAAAGCCGCATAATTTTCAAATAAACGGCTTGGAGCCATTACAGCATCATCAGTATTGAATTCTATAGGGTTATTATTTTCCGCAGTTCCTGCCATGATTAAGTAATTTGACAAATGCCCCTTTAAAACGCCCTCAGAAACACCTGCCCCTTCACGCAACACCCACATGGCATATTTGTATGCTTCAGGTGAAAATCGGGCAGCCGAAACAATATTTGGCGATAAAATGATATTCCCTTCCTCGATATCCCATGGTTTTTGGCTTTCTGTATTACGAGAATCACCATATAGCAAAATCCTTCCAAAAGGCGCTACCGCATAGCCATACATAAACTCTTTTAGCCCAACAATTCCTGGGTTTGTGTAATACTCATGATAACCCATATACTCCATGATATCTGGTGTCATATTTTTAACAGCACGTTCAATAGAATTCCACCGTTGTACACAGTAACCATTACCGGCCGGCGACACACCATCATTAGGCATATAATGCTCTGACAACCCGATATCAAATTCTTTTTTAGCCTTTTTAAATTCAGTTTCATCTCCAATATATTTGTAATATAACATGCGCATGGCCCAACCATGAGGATCCCATTTACCTATTACTAGGGCCATACTCTTCGCCTCTAGCCAACTTTCATATTCAGAAAGTACAGCCGCATCCAAATCGTATCGTATAACATCCAGTGCCAAAAGGGCATAAAACAATTCGTGTGAGCGTACAGAAGACGTCGCAGCACCTGTTCCAATCTCCATAGTTCGGATTCTGGTCTCGAATTTATCTTTAATACCCTGAATATATTTACGCTTATTTGCTGGATCAAGAATATAGGCAAGTGCATTGGCTCCCATAACATCTCTAGTTTCACCATCGCCTTGGTTTGCTATAGTAATAGCACTCACTTTCATAGCGCTGAACATCTTTGATGTCTTTGCTAATTTTCTCCAATATGAATAATCTGTTGTATCTATGATGTTTCCAGAAAAGCCCCGTAATGGCAGGAGTGCAAGACAAAAAAGGAACACTAGAACTAATTTGGATTGGACATTGGTTAGTTTCATATTGTTATTATTATATAATTAATCAGCTTTTAAGATTAGAGCTTTGTCTCTATTTGGACTCCTCGTAACCCAATATCACATCAGGTTTCTGAAGCAATCCATGCATGTGTTCGATAATATCTTTATATTTATTATTCGTTGAATGTATCAAGTTGTTCCATTCATTTGGGTCGTTTTCGTGATTGTAAAGCTCTTTAGAGCCATCAAAATATTCTGTAAATCGATAAGAGCCGTATTTCACAGTCGCATATTTCGCTCTTCTGAACGTGTAAGCGGGGTATTCCCATTTAAAATCGGGGTTTTTCATCAGAGGAACTAAGCTATGGCCTTCGATTTCTTTATTTTCAGGAAGGCTGCATAGTTCTAATAATGTGGGGTAAAGGTCTATTAGTTGAACATTAGCTTCAACCGGTTTTGTTGAACCGGATCTTGGATCCTGGATAATAAGTGGAACTTTAGTTGAACGATCCCACGCGGTATGCTTTTGAAACCTGCTTTTTTCTCCCATATGAAACCCGTGATCTGACCATAAAACAACAATGGTATTATCTCTATATGGGCTGTTTTCTAAGGCATCTAATATTTTTCCAATTTGAGTATCTGTAAAAGTAACGCAAGCCATATAGGCCTGAAGCATCTTTCGCCATTGATTATTCTTAATCGCCCAGGGCACATCGGGATAAGAATTCCAAACCGCTTCAGCCGCTTTAGGAATATCATCATAGTCGTCTTCTTTGTAAGGCGGAAGTTCGATATCATCAAGCGGATACATGTCTAAATACTTCTGTTGAATATATAAAGGCGTATGCGGACGTAAGAAACCTGTCATCAAGAAAAACGGTTTGTCGTGGTCCTTTGAAAGTTGATCTACAGCCCATTCAGCAGCTTTATAATCACTCATTTCATTTTCCGGTTTACTTATAGGCCCCCAATCCAGAAGTCCTTTTGAGCCAAACCAGTTTAGCCGCTTCTTTTTCCCATTTTCATCTAGATTTAAATCCCATGAACCACGGCCATGAGACACATCAACTGTTTCTTCAGGAACGTGGTGATGAAGGAGCTTACCAGCAGCCATTGTCTTGTAGCCATAATCTGCAAAATACTCGTAAATAAGAGAGGACCCTTTCTTTTTAACAGCGTTGACAACCTCATCATCCTTCCGCTGTATACTTCCTTCCATTCCAAAGCCCAAGCTGTGGTAATACATTCCCGACATGACGCTCGCCCGTGAAGGACCACAGACCGCATATTGACAATGGGCTGACTTAAAAAATGTTCCTTGTGAGGCCAATCCATCCATATGGGGTGTAATAACCTGGTTATTGCCCATATAACCTGCCCAGTCATTTAAGTCATCAACCGCAATAAAAAGCACGTTTGGCTTTTTATCTGGAGTTGTTTTTTTAGATGAAGAACAGCTTGCAATAAGTCCTAAACTTATAAAAAGCATAAAAATCTGTTTCATAGGGTATCATTCTTTTTTATAATTAATCGATAATTGTATGCTTTTAATTAGCGTAACCAAATAGGAATAGAATTATTAACATTCCATTCTTTCACTATTTCATCTAAGTTATCGCCTTTCCACTCGGTGGATCCAGCTGGTATGGCATCGTGTTTTGGTAACCATTTTTTATGTGCTTCAATAACCTCAGCATATTCGGGTATATTTGCTAAATTTATGTGTTCCCCTGGGTCTGTTTTATGATTATATAATTCCTGTCCACCGTCACGATACTGTATATAACGCCAATCATTACTTCTTACCGCATGATTTTTATAGTACCACGTTGTTAATACAGCCCTATCTAGCTTTGTTTCGGGAGTATTAATAAGTGGCACCAAACTTTCACCTTCCAGTTTTGGTAATTTAGGAAGCTTACAAAGTTCTGTTAATGTTGGATAAATATCCAAAAGACTTACTACTTGACTACTTTTTTGTCCGTTATTTTTATTATTTGGAACTTTAAAATATAAGGGTACTTTGGTGGCTTCCTCCCAAAGGGCTTGCTTTCTAAAATGTCTTTTTTCTCCTAAGTGCTGACCATGATCCGACCATAAAACAATAATGGTGTTTTTACCATTCGGGCTTTTTTCTAAAGCGTCTACCACTTTTCCTATTTGTTCATCTACAAAAGTGACACAGGCTAAATAAGATTGCACTAATTCTGGTAAAATTTCTTTTTTCTGACTCACATCACCCCAACCGCCGCGAGGTGTGTAACCATAAGCAATGGCTTTTCCCATAATGGGAATATCTTCGAATTCATCCTCAGGAACTTCTGGAACAACAATATCTTCAATTGGATATAAATCGAAATACTTTTTTGGTGCAGAATAAGGCACATGCGGCCGAATAAACCCTACTGCCATAAAAAATGGTTTGTCCTGCTTTTGGTTGAGTTTATCAATGGCCCAATTGGCTATTTGCTCGTCGTACATCCCTTTTTCTGGAATATCTTCATCTTCTAAAGGACCACCGCACAAGGAATAAAACCTGTTGGTATCCTTATAATTTTCATTGATGTTGTCTTCGCCATATAATTGTACAAGCTGCCCACCACCTTTTGGAAACGGATAAAACATAGTACCACGATAGCCGAAACCATTTTCTTTAATGTGCGGCTCCATATTCCTCCAGAATTGAGGTGAATACTCTGTCCAGAAATCATCCGTTTTATCTTTGTAATCTGATTCGCCACTGTGAAACACTTTACCAGTAGCATAGGTATTATAGCCATTATTTTTAAAGTGCTCTGGAAGCATTTTATGATCCGCCATAACCGTTTCATAATTCTTTTTCATATTAGCAGTAGAACTATACCAACCTGATGATGTTGGATGAATACCGCTAAGTAAAGAATTTCTAGAAGCCGTACAAACAGGTTGTGAGGCATGGGCATTTGTAAACAAAACACCTTCCGAAAAAAGCTTGTCCATATTGGGGGTTATAGCCTGTGGGTGCCCAAGTAAGGCGCCTTCCCAATCGTTTAAATCATCTACCGAAATAAAAAGCACATTGGGTTGTGTGCCTGCTTGTACCACTTTTTTTTTGGTTGATGGACAATTTGTAAAAAGTAATAGACCAAAAAAAACTATGATGATTTGTTTCATTATCAAATTTATTAAGTGCAATATTTGTCCAATTATTTTTTGAGTTTTGCCACCGCAATTCCGAATTCTCCAGAAACGGAATAATAGAGATATACATCGCCATTATCAATAAAAATAGCAGGATCTCTTAACTCATGTAACGGGTTTCTTGAAAAACCTTTTACGGATTCTTTAATAGGAAGGTTAACTCCTTCGTAATCCATTTCAGGTTTCAATATTTCATTTGGTACGCTGGCTTTCCAACTTTTCCAAGATCCTTCAGAAAGATTTACTTCGCAACCAAGAATCCGTTCAGGGGCATCTCCTTTTTGAGAATAAAATACTACAAGATTATCGCCATGTAAGCTCACGGCTGTATGCCTTGCTTTTGGTAATATTAAAGCGCCTTTTTTAAATGGTTGTAGGCCGTCTTCAGAATGATAAAAAGACCCTTTAACTAAAGCATAATAATCCGATTTGTATTTAAAAACCCGGAAATAGGAAGGCCCTAAAACGGTTTCGGAAGCTATAAAATCCAATCCGTTTTTAGAAGTACTTACAAACGTTTTTTGCCCTGACTTGTCCTGATTGTATCCATGAAAATACATTCTAATGGTTTTAGTGTCTTCATCTATAATAATATCTGGAGAAGCCATATGTCCTTTGGCTGCGGTTTTATCTATATGAAGCACGCCTGGTTTATAAATGGCCCAAGGCCCCGTAGGAGAATTGGCATAAGCCAAACGAATGTATTTACCGTGATGATGCGCAAAGTACATGTAATATTTACCTAAAGGATTTTGAACCCAATCGGGTACTTTTATTACGGAAGGCCCATTAATGTTGCCTCCTAGTTTACCTTCTAAACCTTCCATTTCTGGGTGAATCATTAAATTCTTTTCTGAACGAACAAAAACACCTTCATTCCATTTTGTTATATTTGAAGTAGACTTACAGGCTGTTGCACCCATTAAAACTAGGTAACAACAAAACCAATATAATTTATTTTTAGACATCCAATTATTTTTCATTTGTATCAAAATATTCTATAAGATTATACGTATTTATATTTAATGCTTTCATTTTTTCCATCATGGGTGTCCAAATCTCATACTCATTACTTACAATCCCCTTGTTCGCATCTACATTGGATGGATCGACACCCTTGGCGGTTGGGTCGTTATCTTGGTATTTAAAATAGTGCCAACCCACACAGTTTTTCGATTCGATTAAAGCCAGGTTGTAGTTTTGATAAAATAGCCCGCGGTCCTCTTGGGTTCGTACAATCCAACCTGCACCACTTTTATTTCCCATCCCAGAATCTTCACCTTTAACATAATATTCCGTTATAATAAATGGTTTACCAGACCATTTTTCCCAATTCACCATATCTTCACTATCCGGTGTCCAATGGTTATAATAATTAATTGAAATAACATCCACATAGTTACCAACTGTTTTCATAAACTCAGGATAATTCCTTTCTCTACTGTAAAAACGAGAACCTATATACATGTGATTAGGGTCGTATTTTTTAATAGCTGAGGAAACAATTGAAAAATATTTATCGGCGACAAATGCCATAAATATTTTTCTGTGTTCGTTTGTAATATCCGCTTGGGTTATATCATTATCTTTTAACCATCTATTTGCAGCTAAGTAACCATGATCATCTTTTGGTAATGCCAAATAGTTATCTAAAGCCTTAATTTTAAATGGCATTTCATTGTCTGAAAAATGTCCAAATAGGTTTGGATCATCTTTATAATCTAATAGTTTTTTTGCATGTTCATCACAAAAGGCTTCAAACTCAGGATCAAAAACAAAAATAGCATCCTTTGGATATCCTGTGTGCCCTGGTTGTTGATGTGTACCGCCACGCTTACGCCCATAACCACTCATAAAATTCCAAATAATGGTATATGGTAATGGTTTCTCTAAGGTTTTATTAGCTTCCACAATGGCACCTATATCACTCCAAGAACCTGCACAATTAAAACCATTTTCTTGCAATATTTGAGTGGTTTCATTAATCCAATTTTCTTTAGAGCCAAATTTCTCTATTAAAGCTTCTTTGGTTCTTTTTGATTTTCCTGTAGTGACACCATTTAATGCCATATTAAAATATCTATAGCCTAATGGATCAATTCCCCACCAGCGATCTCCCATTTTTTTTACGTGAAAAAAACCTGTAGCATAATCTGTTTTATGTTCTAACCACCCACCATATTTACTCAGTTTTGGCGAGTTTTTTGCTATTTCAAAACCTTTAACAGACTCCAAGGTTCGGGTTTCAAACGGCTGATACTCTTTGTAACTTCTACTGCCATCTTTATGGTACAGTTTCACTTTAGCGTCTACTAAAAGTAGTCCCTCTGGTGTATTTTTTTGAGCATATCCTTTCGTATAATGGCTTTCAAATAGAATAATTACTATAAAAATGTATCCTATATTTTTCATGTATTTAGTTTTTTGTAATTAAATAATCAGGCCAAATTGTACTAATAACTTTTTCTGCTTCTGAAACGGAAAAATCATTTCGTAAGCCTATCTTTCTTACTTGTTCTATTTTTAACTTTAATCCTTTTTCAGTTTTTTTATGGACATCAGTATGGGTTTTGAATTTTTTAAAATCAGCAAATTCACTTCCATACAGTAGGTTTCCAGAAAAAGAATTGTTATTTGTTTCTCCTAACTTTAAAAAATGGGTCGTGCCTTCATTATAAAAAACATTATCTTTCACTACCGTTTTGTCTGGCCAGATTCCGCCCCAATGTTTATACCACATCATAACATCATCAACCTCAGCATCTGTTACAAAAAGGTTATTCGAGATTTCTGTATTAGTAATGTTCCCAGAAAAACGGATCATATGATGCTTTTCATCCTGAAAAACATTGTAACGAACAATCGTACCATCATTAAACGCATTTTTAACCTTTCCCCAAGAGCAAACCAATAGCCCACCCCAATCATTATGGTGGCTATAATTGTATTGTATAATGGTGTTTTTGCATAAATAATCGCTATCAAACCCACTGGCATCTATGTCGCCTTCGTTATAAACCGTATAACTCGCTTCATTAAATTGCCATAATGCATTATCGCAATTATATGGGTACGATGCATTGCCCGTTGTTTTAGAACCACACCTAACAAACAAGTTGTATTGTACTAAAGGGGATTCTGCAACACGTGTAACCAATCCATTGCCCCCTACGTTTTCAAACTTTGAATTTTCAATAACGATGTTATAGCTCGGGTACCAATTGTTTATTTCACCATCGGCACACAGCTCACCAAACTTAGAATCCATATCTCGTGTGCGCCAAAAAGATTGATTTACAAAACCGCCACGATCCACATCCGAAAAATAGCAGTTATTAACATAAATACCATTAAAGTTTGTAGGTATTCTTTTTTCAGGAATACTATCTGCAATGATATTAAAAAAGAGTCCGCCATTTATTCTTGTCCTTAAAGAGCCATTGACATTACTAATTTTTAAATTTTCAAATTTAAAATCATGCAACGTACCTATATCTTTTGCTAAAACGAGAATACCCGCTTTTTTAGTTGGCTTTATTGGATTTCCTTTCTCAAAATTTCGGACTTCTATATCTCTAATTTCCCAATACTCTTGGTTAAAAAGGATTAAACTAGCCGATAAAAAATCATCTTCCCCCTTTTGCCCTTCAGCATCTATTATGGGCAAATCCCCTTCGCCATAAGACCCAATTAAAATCCTATTACCCACTGTACCATTGCCTTGTGGTTTGCATATCCCCGTCCAATGCCCACCTCTTTTAAAAAGAATAGCGTCTCCTGGATTAAAAAGTTGTTCGTTTATTTTTTCTAAGCTTCTAAAAGGAAGGTTTTCATGTGTTCCTGCATTACGATCATCTCCACCAATATTATCTACATAATATTTAGTTTGAGACTGGCCTATGCACGTGGTCCATAAAAAGACAAAAAGTAGTATGTGCTTCATTTGTTTATCGTTTATTTTATTTATATATGTAGTTCGCTTAGATAATGCATTTCGTTTATCATAGCGCTCCAACAACGTTAAGCCTAGGCCTAATTATTCTCGGACTTGTTTTAATTTTATTATTGAATACGCTCTAGAATTTTTTCCTGTTCTACAACAAAGCTATCGAAGTTATCACCAGCCGGAGTGGTGTGCCATTGGCCTAAGTTATCGATAGTAAGAAACCCACGCTCGCTTAACAGTTTTTTCTTAGCCTCCGGCAACTTGTGGGCTTCAATCAATACTTTATTGAGTCGTTTAATATTTTTAGAAACCGTTGGCGGAGCCTCCGAATGACTAACAAATGCCTCCGACAAAACACGACCAATCGCTAATGCTGGTATCTTTTTATTACTAAGTTCAGCAATGGTTGGCGCAATATCAATAATTTCGCAATACTCAAAGGTTGCCCCTTTCTTTATACCAGAACCAACTATCAAAAGAGGGGTTACACTGGCAAGCGGGCTGTAAGGCTCGTGCCAGCCTTCATTAGCTTGTCCATGGTCACTAGAAATTAAAAGCACCGTGTTCTCCCATTTATTATTATCCTTGAGATATTGCACCAATCGCCCCAATTGACGGTCTGCCTCTGTAATGGCTTTTCGATAGGGAGACTCCTTATGCCAGATATTACGATGATACGATTCGTGCTCGCTCCAGTTTTTTGATATCCTTAGCCCTTCAATTCCTGAACGCTGGAGATGAACACGCATAAACTTAGGATCTGATACCTCCATAATATTCATTGTTAAATCAATGACCAAAGCATCTGGATTGAAGGAGCTTGAAAGATAGCTACCAAAACCTTCGCTTACATCTTGATATGCACGAGCATTTACAATAAAAGCCGTCTCTTTATCTTTGAAGGAATGCTGTATCATAGATTCTCGAATCCCGTTCTTTCCGATAAAAGGACTTCCTGTCATGAGCATAGGATTCGGCATAGAACAAGACCATGGATAGGTATCGCTCTTTTCAGGATGCCCTGGCAACGTTAAATGCATTTCTTTATAATAGCTTCCCTGAGCTTTTAGGGCATTAAAATTGGGCATGTTAATTCTTGTAGGCCCTTCTACAGATAAGCCGTCAATGAAAAACAAAATAACCCGGTCGGGTGGCGATTGTTTTATGGCTGCATTATTGGTATTCACAGCAAAAATCAAAAAGAATACTATAGTAAGGTTTTTAATTTTTAATAGAATCATAGTATTTTATGTGTTATCGTATTTTTAATTTTATCTTTATTCTTTGCCAAATAACGTTTACCACAAGTCTAATGGTTCTCAGATTTCATTTCCATGATATGCTTGGCTAATTCGGCTTTTATTTTTGCAAGCTTAGACTTTCCTGCAAGATTTGTCCATTCATTCGGGTCATTCTTGTGGTCATACAACTCTTCAGTCCCATCGGCATATTGTATATAATGATTGCGCTCATCTTGAACAGCGTAGTTATCTTTACCGTAACCCGTAACGGATGGATATGGCCATATTGTAGATGGCTCCTTTATTAGCGGAACCAGACTCCTCCCTTCATTTTCTAAATTCTTGGGCAAACCACTCATTTCTAACAATGTTGGGTAAATATCAAGCAAACTCACTACCCGGTCGCTACTTTTTCCCTTAGGCACACCATTACCAGCGAACATTAAAGGCACATGTGTAGACCGCTCCCACAACGTTGCTTTTTGGAATGTGTTTTTTTCGCCCATATGATATCCATGGTCTGACCATAAAACAATTATGGTGTTGTCGCTGTATTCACTTGCTTCAAGCGCATCAATAACTTTTCCAATTTGGTGATCTACAAACGTGATTGAAGCCAGATAGGAATGAACAATACTTTTCCTTTGGTCTGTTTCAATGGCCCATTCTGTCCTTGGCATCTGATCCTTGATATTTTTAAGTCCTTGCTTTGGAATGTCATCAAGATCATCTTTTTTATATGGTGGTAAATTTATCTTATCCCGGTCGTACATATCCCACCATTTTTTTGGTACATACCAAGGGTTATGAGGGCGTAAAAAGCCAACCATTAGAAAAAATGGTTTATCATGTTTCTTGCCGAGCTCATTAACGGCCCAATTAGCTGCTTGGTAATCCGACATCTGTTCATCTGTTTCAGGCCCTTTAGCCCAATCTGTCATGGTTCCATTTTGGTGCCAGTTTCTTTGCAGTTTTCCGAGTCCTGAACTAAAGAGCCCACGCCCACCGGAGTCGTCCAGTGTGCCATCGGGCAAATGACCGTGCAAGATTTTGCCCACTGCCAACGTTTTATATCCATTTTTACGAAACCACGTATGCATAAGTTCGGAGCCGAGTGTTTTTGTTGATTCTTGTACAACCTCATCGTCGTTCAAACTTCCAGATAATCTATGGGGATAAAATCCAGACATCACACTGGCTCTTGATGGGCCGCATACCGCATATTGACTATACGCTTTATTAAACACCGTACCTTGATTAGCGAGCTTGTCAAGATTTGGGGTAATGGCTCCTTCGTATCGATTTGCATAAGCTGGAAAATCATTTAGATCATCGACCGATATAAATAAAATATTCGGCTTCTTTTGTGCATAACATAATTGACAAAACGCACCAATGACGAGACATAAAAGTAAGTTCCTTTTCATTTGTTAAAATTATTTAGTTATTAAAGTGCGCATATATTGTGTAAATTTGTTGTCAAAAAATATTAATTTTATGCCGTAATCTGTTTACCATTGGTAATCGTTTCCTTCATTACTCAAGCGCCATGAATCCTTGACTTTTTCTAGTTCGGCTGTCATCTTTTTCAATAATTTTGGATTTTCTTCAGCTAAATTATTTCTTTCTCCTGGATCTTTTTTTAAATTAAAAAGCATCATTTTATCACCTTTATTGGGAATACAAATTTTATAATCACCACTTACAAAAGCATAAATATCCGTACCTCCATACAAGCGTTTATAACCTGCTGTTATGGGCAATGTCCGGTCTTTAGAACTACCATCTAGAATTACCGACTTAAAACTAACCCCATCTAAAGGAATTCCCTTCTTAGCTGGAATATCAAGAATATCTAAAATCGTTGGCAAATAATCTACTGTAGAAGATTGGAAATTAGAAACCAAACCAGATTGGGTGTGTTTTGTCCATAATGCCAATGAAGGCACACGTAAACCACCTTCGTACATGAGGTGTTTATGCCCTCTAAAAGGCCCGGCAGAAGCAATTCCTTTTCTAGTAATTGGACCAGAAGGACCATTATCACTAGTAAAGAAAATAATAGTATTTTCATCTATATTTTTTTCTTTTAAGAAATTACGTAAACGACCAATTTGATCATCCATGGCCGTTATACAACCATATAGATGTTTTTGAGCTTCCGGAAGGTCTGGATATTTAGCCAAATACTCGGGACCAGCAACAACTGGCTCGTGTGGTGCATGAAACCAAATAGTAGCTAAAAATGGTTTATCGTCTGCAATAGATTGCTCCATAAAAGGAATGGCTCTATCCATGATAATACGGCTATCGTCGCCCTCTAAATTATCTGTAACTGGCACGCCATTTTGCACATATATTGAACCTCCCCACGACCCATCATCCATAGCACCCCAACTGTTCCAACCTTTTGGTGTTTTAGTAGGATTCCAAGTTGGAACTGCGCTTTTAGTTGCAAAGGTTTCATCATACCCATGGTGCCATGGTGGCGAATAACTACCTCTAGACTCTACTTTATCTGGCTCTACCCAACCTAAGTGCCATTTACCAAAAAAACCTGTTTGATAACCTTCTTTTTTTAAATACTCTGGAATTGTTATTTCTGCAGGTCGCATAGCCCCAGTGTGCGCAGCGAAAATGCCTTGTCTAAAAGGGCTTCTACCTGTTAAAACACTTGCCCTAGTAGGGGAGCATAGCGGTGCTGCTGCATAAAAATTTGTAAGTGTAACACCTTCTTTGGACATCCTATCCAAATGTGGTGTTATAATTTTTTTATTGCCAGTAAACCCAACATCACCATATCCAAGATCATCGGCCATAATAAGTATAATATTTGGTGTTTGCTTAAAAGCGGTTTTGTTTTGCGCATCACTACTTAATAGCATCAAATTGACTACCAAAACAAGTAATAACCTATTGTAATATGATTTTCTCATATTTTAACTCCTTTTTAAATTATTTTTTTTGATACTAGCAATTTACAAAGCATAATGATTTTGTATTTACGTTAAGGGTCCTTAAAATTTTGAGAGTAGAGACCCTTGATCACATTACGCCCTAATCTGAACAATAGAAAACCACCTCATCTTTAACAAATGAGGTAGTTACTTTATAAGAATCATTTATTATAACCAAAGTTTTGCTCCATTTTCGCTCCTGTATTAGCATCTATAATACCTTGAGGTATTGGAAAATACTCGTTGTACTCATATACTTTAGTTGCATCTAATCTTGGATTGTATTTAATTACTCTATCATAGAAGGTTCCTGTACGGACTAAGGTGTGTTTTCTATACTCTTCAGTTACTAACTCCCTAGAACGTTCTTCAAGAATAAACTCCAATGTTACATCAGAAGCCTCAATTTCTGATGCATTAGATCGTCTTCTTAAATCATTTAAATAACCTGCAGCTAAATCAGGTTTATTGTTTTTCATTAAAGCTTCGGCAGCAATTAGGTATGTTTCTGCCAATCGCATATACATTTGATCATTGTATTGCCCTGATAATGATGCATTATCTAAAACAAAAGGATCGTTATAAGCCCACTTTGTTACATATGGCCAAAGGAAATTATCTTCCAAATCGTCTGGGTCATCATAGTCCATATTGGTAGATCCAATGATTTCAAATGAGGTAGCGGTATCATCTGTTGGATAAATAAAGTGTTTTTTAACGGCATATTCAGAATATCGGTCATCATTCCCTTCTTCGTACCAACCAAAAGCGGAGTCTGTTACAGAAACTCTACCAGCTCCTTTTCCACCGTTATAGGTATATAAAATATCCAAATTCTTTTTCTTAAGTTTTGAGTCTTTTGAATAATAACTGATCCAAATGTTTTTTATAGTTACATAAGAACTACCAACTACATCTGCATATGCGTTATTTAGCACCCACAACACTTCTTTATTTCCATCGTTAGGCATTGGGCTAATAAACAAATCGGTAAACGCCGTTCCTGGTTTTGAAGCAGCAACTCCAAACCTGGAAGTCATTAATTCGTATTCAGGACTATTAATAACTTTAAGCGCCTCGGTTTCGGCTTTCCCGTTCTCTCCCATATCTAAATATAGCTCTGCCAACATAGTACCTGCCACCGCTGCGTTAACCAAGCCCGTTTGCTCTCTCATCTCCAAATTTTTTGTAGCAAAAACTAAATCTATTTCCATTTGGGCATTAATTTCCTCAATAGAATTTCGCTCCCAATCATTTCGGTAAGTGGTTCCATCAATTTCCTCAAGACTTAACGGAACTGCTCCCCACCCATAGCGTAAGTGCCTGTAAGCCCAAGCTCTCATTACTCTTGCTTGCGCTATAACTTTATTTTTGTTTTTTAAATCGTCGGCATCGTTTGTACCCATCCAATCAACAGGCGTATTTTCCGCACGGTTGATAATTAAATTTGAAGAGTTAATGATTCGATACAACCAATTAAAATTGGATGACACCAGGTTGTTTTCAGAATTCAAATCGTTATAATTATTAAATGGATCTGATTGCGATGCGCCGTTATTTACAAATGCATTATCTGTACCCATTTGCCATAAAGAGGCTCGAATAACATTGCTCTGGGTTTCTCTATCCTCTCTTACCAAGGCATACAGCGCATTTAATCCATTTGTAAAACCATCATAATTAAGAAATAAGTTTTCGGCAAAAATATCATCTTTAGGTTCTTCTAATAAAAAGGTATCTTCATTACAAGAACTCATAAAAACAGCACCAACAATTGTTAATAATATCAGTATTTTTTTCATGTTGTTATTTTTAATTTTTTAATTAAATGCTAATTTTTAAACCTAGCAAAAATGAGGTTGTTTGAGGCACTGCCGTTTGCTGAGATGCACTGTTAGAAAATTCTGGATCTAAACCAATCCAATCTGTTTTCGTATATAAGTTTTTAATATTAGCAAAAAGCTCAAGATTTTCAATTTTCAATTTCTTTAATGTCTCTGAAGGAAATTGATAATTAAGCGTAACATCTTGCAACCTTATAAAATCCGTACTCCGATAAAACCCCATACTACGTTGGTTTACACTTGCTGTTCTATCATTTCTTGGATATGTGTTGCTTTTATTTTCTGGAGTCCAAAACGCTACATTATACCTATTTTCTCTTAGGTCATTATCTTGTGTGTATAGCAATGTATTGGATTGGGTTATACCCGAAACCATGTTTAAAAAGAAACTAAAAGACCAGTTTTTATATTTAAACGTATTTGTTAATCCTGCTATAAAATCTGGAATTCGTCTTCCGATGACTTGCTTATCATCTGGATCGATATCCCCGTCGCCATCTACATCTAAATAACGAATATCTCCCGCATCTACATCGCCCTGTGGTGTACCTGCAGTATCTTCTTGGTAAATACCATCAAATACATAGTCGTAATTCACATTTATAGGCTGACCAATAAACCACTTATTACCAACATCATCGATATAGTTTCCTTCCGCATCTGTCAATCCTACATTAACAATTTCTGTGTTATAGTGCGCTATATTAAAATCGGTTTTCCACTGAAAATTGTTGTTTCGCACATTTACCGTCGATATTTGAAATTCAATCCCCTTATTTGAGGTTTCTCCAATATTTTGGGTAATAGAACCTGTTCCATTAACATTTGATATCGATTTTCTTAACAAAAGGTCTGTTGTTTTTGATGAGTACACATCAATTAATCCTTTAACCCTGTTTTTAAACAATCCAAAGTCAAGACCAGCATTAAACGAAACCGTTGTTTCCCAGCCCAATGAAGGGTCTCCTAATCTACTCGGATAGAACCCGAATAATGTTCCGTCATTATCATCCACATAATCAACAGACGACAATGTAGGTAAAGTAGAATAAGCACCTACTGCTTCATTACCACTTTTACCATAAGACAACCTAAGCTTTAAATTGTTTATCGTATTCGAGTTTTTTAAAAAATTTTCATTTGAGATGTTCCAACCTAGCGCTGCCGATGGGAAGACACCAAATTTACTATCTGAACCAAATGCTGAATAACCGTCTCGCCGTGTTGTTAATGTTAACAAATATCTAGAATCGAACACATAATTAGCTCTAAACATTTGGGAGAGATGGGTTCGCTTATTATATACTGCAGTAGGCTCTATAAGACTTGCTTTATTAGCTTGATAATAGGTCATGACATCATTAGGAAACCCTTCTGCACTAACGTCATGATTTTCAAACCATTCACTTTGCGCACTATAGAGTCCAGTTAAAAAGATAGAATGCTTACCAAATGTATTTTTATAACTGATAATGTTTTCAACAAGCCAATCCTCATCGTATTCATTTGCCAAATCTAAAGATCCCCCAACCCTTAATCCTGCTCGGGTATTTCGCCCTCTATAGGTTTGCACTAACCTAGACCGGTAATCATAACCTGTATTTAATTTATACGATAAGCCTTTTACAAAAGGTGCCTCTATTAAAATACTATTATTAGAGGTGAATCGTCTAGTAATATCACTATTATCATAAAGTAATCCCGATAAAGGATTTTCTACAAACACACCATCATCCCAAGTTTCTAGGGTTTGTGTACCATCCTCATTGAAAGCCACTCCTAGAGGGTTCATGCTAAATGCCCTTGAAAAACTCGCATTGTTTCCGCTTCGGTCGTAATACCCGTACTGTGTACTAGTACTATAGGTAATCCAAGGCAATAATTTATGATCTAAATTTAATCGTAAGGTATAACGCTTAAAGTCATCTCCAAGCGAAACACCTTCGGAGTTTAAATAGGATAATGATACATAATATTTTGTTTTTTCAGAGCCTCCTAAAAACGATAGATCATGTTGCAATGTTTGCCCTGTTCGCGTAGCAAGGTCTACCCAATTAGTATTTACACCTGCCGCATAGCTTTCGTCTTCAACAAATGAAGTAGACAAACCTCTATCCACCTTTGCTTCATAAAATGTTTTACCATCCATTAAACGTGGTATGTTTACCGGTTGATTAAATGTGGTAGACACGGAGTAATTCACTTTCATTTGTCCCTCTTTGCCCTTTTTAGAAGTAATTAGAATAACACCATTAGCCCCCCTAGACCCATAAATAGCAGCAGCTGAGGCATCTTTCAAAACCTCAAGAGAACCAACATCTTTAGGATTAATTTCGGATAAATTTCCGGCATAAGGAACACCATCTAAAATAACCAAAGGCCCGTTTGAGGCGGAAATCGAATTTTGTCCACGAATAAGCATGGAGTTGCTCGACCCTTCTGCATTAGATGCATTTACACTAATATTCATGCCTGCCATAGTACCTTGTAACATTTGTTCCAAACTTGTTCTTGGCCTAGACTCTAAAGTTTCTGTACTAACAGAAACAACAGAGCCTGTTACATCACTTTTCTTTTGAGTACCATACCCTACTACTATAACCTCATCCAATCCAATTTGAGATGATTTCAAAGCTATATTTATGGTTGTTTTAGAGCCTACCAAAACCTCTTGAGACTCCATTCCTACGTAGCTAAACACCACTATAGCATTTGGCTTTGCTTTTAAGGAGTAATTTCCGTCAAAATCAGACATTGTTCCTGTTGTTGTCCCTTTAACTAATATAGACACTCCTGGCAGCGGGATACCATCTTCGCCTGTAACATTTCCGGATATGTTTTTGTTTTGAGCATATCCGGTTAAGGTCATAAAAATAAAAGACAGACATGTTATTCTAAATAATAATTGTTTTTTTTTCATGAATTTTAGTTTAGTTGTTTTGAATTTTAATCTTTCTTGAAAGCGCTTCCAAATAATAATAATCAGCATATATTAAAGGGACATCTATTTCTGAACCTCCTGGTTTAGCTCCTGTAGAGTGCCTTAACAAAAACCCTTTATCGGCACCTTGCGTATTAAAATAATTATCTGTAGACAAAGAGGTTACCATGCCGTCGGCTACTTTTAAATACGCCTCTTTATTCTCTTTGTTGGCTGTAAACGTACTTAATTCATATAGTGCCGAAGCCATTACCGCTGCGGCCGAAGCATCTTTTGGTTCATCTGCTACATCTTTTAAGCTAAAATCCCATGTAGGAACAAAGTCTTCAGGAAGCTTAGCCACGTTAATAATATAATTTGCAACTTTTTCCGCTTGCTTTAAAAACTCTGCATCTTGGGTTTCACGATAAGCCATAGTATAGCCATATAATGCCCATGCTTCCCCTCTTGCCCACGAAGAGTCGTCTGCATAACCTTGATGAGTTACCTTAGATTTTGCAACACCTGTAATCGTATCGTAATTAACCACATGATAAGTACTGTAATCACTTCTAAAATGGTTTTTCATAGTCGTTTTGGCATGCGTATTGGCAATGTTATAAAAAACAGAATCACCAGTTTCTTTCCAAGCCCAGTACAACAATTCAAGATTCATCATGTTATCAATAATCACAGGAAACTCCCATTTATCTTTATGGTGGTCCCAAGAACGGATACACCCTACATTTTCATCAAATCTTGTTATTAAAGTTTGTGCAGATTGGATTAGTATGTTTTTATACGCTTCATTTTTAGAATACTTATACCCTAAACCATAACTAGCCATCATTTTAAAACCTATATCGTGGTTTGATGCATTAAACTGTTCGCTCTCTAATAATTCGGTAAACTTAATGGCTTGATTTTTCCACTCTGTATTTCCTGTTAAGTGATATGTAAACCATAAAACGCCTGGATAAAAGCCGCTGGTCCAATCTCGTTTACTTACAAGACCAATAGCTCCTTCTTCTAATGTTCTAGGAAAAATTCTTCTTTTTGAAAGATCAAAGTCTTCTTTGAGTACTGGCGAATATTTTAGTTGACTATCAATTTTTTCAATCAACTTATCTTTATTAAAATCGTCATCTTTTAATACCCCTTTTGATTTACAAGAACATAATACTATGGACAGTATTATAAAAACAGATAGATACCTCATTACTTTTTAAAATTTAATTATTCATTGTTTTAGTCAAAACTACCCGATACAACTTGATTTTTTTCGCACCATTGTCACCAATTATCATAACATATGTCCCATTCTAGAACACATGTTCCAAAAAACAACATACGTGCTAAACTTTATTGGCCATTGCGTTTCGCCCACACCCTATTATTTAGTATTTTGGAGAATCAAATTCCCGATATGAAAAAATGGTTTTATAACATATTACTAATTATAATTTCCCCTTTTATACTTGCTGTAAACAACCCTCACATTTCTATATCTAAAATAACGCCATCTGGAGGGGTAGCCTATTCTCAAGTCACTTCTATATTAGAAGATCATCATGGATTTATATGGTTTGGCACCAATAATGGTCTTTTTTCCTACAACTCTATAGATGTTAAAAGGTATAATCACCTACAGAATGATCTATCTACTATCTCCACCAATAGAATAAACACACTTTATAAAGAAAAAAACGGAAAAATGTGGGTGGCAACCGAAAACGGCTTATGCGCCTATAATGCTAAAAAAGATAATTTCGACAGATACTCTATTAAAGATCAGTTTGATAATTATATTGGTAAAGACATCACCTCTTTTTTTCAAGATGACAAAGACATCTTTTGGTTTTCGGATGAAAAAGGTTTTGGAACAATAAACATCAACACCAGTAGGGCGCTATATCAAAACATAAACAATAACACGAGCCGTGTGAGTTTGGTTTCCATGGATAAAACCATGCGTATTTGGGTTTTTTATGAGAACGGCAACATCTATTACAAGCTTAAGGACTCCAATACATTTCAGTTTTACTCCAAAGGTATTGCCAACCCTGTTCGATCTGTTTTAATTGATAATGAGTTTGTTTGGATTGGTTATGAATCACAAGGTTTGCTGTGTTTGGATATGCATGGTAAAGCCAAACATCACTTTTATTCAAAAAACAGCAATGCTCCTGAGTTGCCCAGTAACGACGTGAGGAGTATAATTAAAGATGAAAACAACCAAATATGGGTTGCAACTTATAATGGAATTGCCGTAATCGATAATTTTAAAGTAACATTTGTAATCGATCAACAAAAATATCCAGAATTACCAAACCACTCCATTTGGTCTCTATACGAAGATTCACGAAAAAACATATGGATAGGCACTTGGATGGGAGGACTTGCTTTTCATAGCGCCTATAATAATTCATTTTTACACTACAATCAATCTACATCAAAAAATGCAATAAGCAACAATATAGTAAGTAGTTTTGTACAGGTGCCACACAAACCAAATATATTAATTGGCACTGATGATGGTGAATTGAATAATTTCAATCCTGAAACCAATATTTTTACCACAGAGCCTATTTATTACAATGGCAAAGTGATTCAAAACATCAAATCACTTGCTTATGATAAATTTAAAACCTTATGGGTTGGGACATATGCACATGGTGTTTTCTACCGAAAAAAAAACCAAAACACCTTTCAGCGTTTAACGCCTCCTTTTAATACTGGTTTTCAAGCTTTAGATATTTTGCCAACAGACGAAGGGGTATGGATTAGCGATTACCCGCAAGGTGTTTATTTCTATAATTTTACATCAAAAAAATTCACACAACACCAGCACAACCCTCTAGATATAAACACCATATCAGACGACAATGTTAGACACATCATTCAAGATAAACAGGGCCATATTTGGTTTGCTACCCAAAACGGACTCAATCTTTTAAGAAAAGGTTCCTCTCAATTTATCCATTTTTTTTATCAAGAAGCCAATAATAATAGTATTGCTACAAATTATATTTATTGCCTCCATGAAGACAATAAAGGCTTTATATGGATTGGTACCAATGGCCAAGGGCTAGACAAATACAATCCTAAAACTGGTACAGCAGAACATTTCACTATAAAAGAAGGGCTTCCTGGAAATGAAATATTTTCCATATTAGAAGATTTCGAACATAATTTATGGATTACAACCGAAAACGGCCTTTCTATGCTCAATCCTACAACAAACACCATTCGGTCTTTTATTAGCAATAAGGGGATACAAAACAATCATTTTCATCCTACTGCAGCCTTATCGCCCTTAAATAACGAGCTGTATTTCGGTGGGTCAGACGGCTTAATACGGTTCTTTCCCCAAGAAATAAAAACAAACCCCATACCCCCTGTTACAACAATAACCCATTTTTTTATAAACAATGAAGAGGTACTACCCGAAAGACCCAACTCTGTTTTAAAAGATATTATTAGTAACACCAAAACCTTAGAATTAACCCATAAACAAAACTCTATAAGTTTTCAATTTATCTCTAACAACTATATAAACCCTCAAAAAAACGAATTTAAATACAGGTTAAAAGGCTTTGATGACCAATGGAACAATTCTGATTTTAATGACAAGGCAAATTTCACAAACGTACCACCTGGGAATTATATTTTTGAAGTAAAGGCCGCCAATAACGATAGTGTTTGGAACGACAACCCTACCCAAGTTTTTATAAATATTAGTCCACCTATATGGCTTACTTGGTATGCCTATTTATTCTATATAATAGTTTTTATTGCTTCTATTTACTTTTTCAGAAAACAGGTAATTCATCGTCAAAGACTTAAATCTGAAATACAATTAGCAAAAATCCAGCAAGAAACTAAAGAACAGCTTCACCAAGGAAAACTTCAATTTTTCACTAATATTTCCCACGAATTTAGAACACCACTAACACTTATTCAAGGCCCTGTAACACGTTTGCTGAAAACGGGATTTGAAAATGAAGCATCCAATAAACAGTTAATACTAATTAAAAACAATACAGATCGCTTACTTCGTTTAATTAATCAATTTTTAGATTTTAGAAGAATTGATCATGGGAAACTAAAACTTAACCCTATAAATGCCGACATTGTGGCTTTTAGCAAAAATGTATTTAATTGTTTTGAAGAACATGCAAGATATAGAGCTTTTAATTTTAATTTTATATCGGATTTGACCAGCTTAAAAATGGATTTTGATACCGATAAATTAGACAAAGTATTGGTTAACATGTTGTCTAATGCCTTTAAGTACTCACCAGACAATGGCACTATTACATTAAAAATACAAAAGAACACTAGACCCAAACTAAAGTCTAACTGGAACACCTACACTATAGGCGAAATTATCGATGGCGATTTTATTAGCATAAGCATATCGGATACAGGCGAAGGCATGTCGGCAGATACGCTCCCTCAAATATTTGAAAGGTTTTTTCAACTCGAAACCAACGCAAATAGAGGAACAGGCATAGGTCTTTCCTTATCTACCAATTATATTACCATGCACCATGGCCAATTAACAGTAAGCAGCTCTGAAGGCAAGGGCTCTGTTTTTTGTATTTATTTACCAGAACGCCAGTTCGCTTTTTTTAACGACACCCCAATAGAAACCACTCCTACCTCTACTTTTGATTTTACATCGGAATCTGCTGCACCTTTAGAAAATAAACCCAAATTAACAGAGCCCCCCGAAAATCAGGAGTCTCTTATATTAATAGCAGAAGACAATCCTGAGTTATTGGATTTCTTGGTAGAGTCATTAGAAAATCATTTTAGAATAGCCAAATCAAAAAATGGAAAAGAAGCTTTAGAGCAAATACATTCTTTATATCCAGATTTAGTCGTTTCGGATATTATGATGCCAGAAATAAATGGTATAGAATTATGTTCTAAAATAAAGACAGATATAAGAACAAGTCATATTCCCGTTATTTTACTTACTGCCCTAGATACCATTCAAGACAAAATAACAGGTATTCATTCTGGTGCCGATGCCTACTTAGCAAAACCTTTTAATGAAGACCTTTTAATTGTTCAAATCAATAATTTATTAAATTCCAGAAAAGGATTGCGCGAATCGTTTGCTTCTAGTCAAGATTCCTGGGAAAACCATTCTGAAATTCATGATCTAGATAAAAAACTACTTTTAAAGGCTATAAATAGTATTGAACAAAACATAACCAATGCTGATTTCAGCGTGGAGGATTTGGCGAAAAACCTACACCTAAGCCGCACACACCTTCACAGAAAACTAAAATCACTTACAGATCAATCTGCTACCGAGTTTATTCGCAGTATAAGACTAAAAAATGCCATCAAATTAATGAAAAAAGGAGATACTACTATTAATGAAATAGGCTATGCTGTTGGGTTCAATTCTCATAACTATTTCACGAAATCCTTTAAAAAACAATATGGAAAAACACCCTCTGATTTTATAAAAGAAAACTCTGATGCAATTGGATCTCTAAATAAAAAATAGGTACAAATCATGCATTTGCATGCTTTTATTTATTTCAACAACGTACTAGGAGGGTATCCAAATTGTTTCTTAAAGCAACGGCTAAAGTATAAGGGGTCGTTAAACCCAATTAAATCGGTAACTTCAGATACGTTATACTTTTTTGTTTTTAGAAGTTGTGCCGATTTTTTTAATCGAATGGTTCTAATAAATTCATTAGGTGCTAAATCTGTTAACTCTTTTATTTTTCTATAAAGTTTTGATGAACTCATGCCCATCTCGTCACACAAAAAACCTGTGGTAAGCCCTGGGCTACCTAAATTTTTATTTATAATATCAGTAATTTTCTCCATTAAATCTTTATCTATGGGAGAATGCGTAAGCAAACCTATTCCGCTTTCGGCATCACCAGAAAATTTGACTTTAAGGTCTAGCCTTGTTTTTATGATATTAATGATTATAGATTTTAGTAAAGAGGGATCAAAAGGTTTTACCAAATATCCATCTGCCCCTACGTTATAGCCTTTCATCTTATCTTCATTTTCAGATAGTGCCGTTAACAAGATTACTGGAATATGACTGATAAATTCATCCTTTTTAAGCATTTCACAAAACTGAAGGCCATCCATAACGGGCATCATAACATCTGCTACGCAGAGCATGGGTTTTATTTGTCTACAAAGCTGCAACCCTTCCTCTCCGTTTTCCGCTTCATAAACCTTGTAATACGCCGATAAATAGTCTACGATATACTTCCTTAGCTCTATATTATCTTCAATAACGAGTATTTTTTCTTTAATTTCTGTATTTGTACTTTTAGGATTAATAGGAATGGCATGTACGATATTCTGCTTCTCCGTATTAATAGCAACTTCAAAAACTTCATTTTCACTATAGAACTTACGCATTATTGGAATTTCCACAGCAAACACACTCCCTTCTTTGGGCGTACTCTGCACTTTAATTGTGCCTTTATGAAGTTCCACTAGCGCCTTCACCAAGGATAGCCCTATGCCCGACCCTGTGTTATTTTCTTTGCTATTTGTCGCTTGATAAAACCTAGTGAATATTTTGTCTTGGCTCTTTTTAGGTATACCGATACCATCATCACTCACCTCTAAAACCAAATAGCCTGCTTCATCTCCTTTTAAACCAATAAATAAATCGACAGAGCCATATTTGTTTGTAAACTTTACAGCATTAGATAGTAAATTATAAAGAATCTTATCATATTTATCTTTATCGATCCATCCCAAAATTGATTCTTCTTCATAATTAAAAGACAACTGTACTTGTTTACTATATGCAAATTCCTTGAATGAATCGAAGGTGTTTTTGGTGTATTCTACAATATCGGTTTTAGATACTTTAAGCTTTAACTCACCGGTTTGTGCTTTTCTGAAATCCAATACCTGGTTTACTAAGTTTAAAAGCCTACTCGCATTTTGGTGTATGAGATTGTACCTGCTTTTTTGATACGCACTACTATAATCTTTACTCTCTTCTATTAATTGCTTTACAGGCCCTAAAATAAGGGTTAAAGGCGTTCTCAACTCATGCGATATATTGGTGAAAAAGCGTAATTTCTCATTATTTAACTTTATATCGCGCTCTCTATTCACTTTTTCTGTTACCAGTTCTTGTTTTAAACGGATTTTGTTTTTAAGCTCTCTCCTAACCAGGTAGTGAATGCCTGCTAATAGCAATAAAAAAACAAAAAGCGCTGGATATGTTAGCCAAAACGGTCTTTTTATTTCTATTTTATAAGATACCACATCGCTCCAATGCCCGTCGCTATTACTAGATTTTATTTTGAAAACATAATCTCCTGGAAATAAATTGGTGTATTGAACGGTTCTCGAATTACTATTGGCTGTAATCCAATTATCATCAAACCCTTCTAACATGTAATCAAATTTATTTAAACGCTCATTAGTATAAGATGGTGTTGAAAATTGTAAGGAAAAATTTCTATTTTTATAATTAAGCGTTATGCTTTTGGATTGGTTAAAATCTTCTTTAAGTGGAACCTCATCATTTATTTTTTTTCCTGGAAAAATTATTTCATTCTGAATTTTTATTTCAGTTATAATAGGTTTGGGCGAGAATTGATTCTCCTTTATGGTGTATGGTGAAAAATACAGGACTCCATTTTTGGCCCCTAAATAAATATTTGATTTTCCGAAATTATAAAACCCTCTGGAGCTAAAATAATCTAATCTATTACCGCTATTAACGTGGTAGATATTATACATACCATTTTCTTTAAGCTTAGCAACACTATTATTGTTTATGTTTAGCCATAAATTACCGTTAGCATCTGTAAGTAAATCTGTAACCCATTTTCCTGCGAGTGCTTCAGGGGCTTTTAGGGCTACAAAATTATTGTTTTTACTATCAAAATAACTCAGTCCTTTTCTGGTCGCCGCCCAAAGCTTATTTTTATCATCAAATGCAATAGCGCTCACATTAATATGCGGTAAGCCTAAACCTCCATTAATAGATGCACCGTAAGTTACCGTAGTTCCTGTATCTAAAATATATTTCACTACTCCCGTTTCTGTAGCAAACCATATATGATTAAAGGCATCCTTAATAACTTTATTGATATCCTGGCCTTCAAGAAGTTTTTTACTTACGGTTTGGGTCTCTACATCCCAGATCATCGCACCTTCCCCAAAGGACCCAATCATCAGTTTGTTGTCCCCTAAGTTTTCGAAGGCTGAAACTGGCGACTGTACGAGACCGAGCTCAATGACTTTAGATTCTTTTTTTTCATAATTATAAAGCAATAATTTGCCATTCCATAGCCCGCAATAAAATATTTTACCATCAATAGAGTAAATACTGGCAATATCGTTTTGATCGTTATGCAATGGAACGAATTGATCATCTTCTAAAATAAAAAGACCGTGATGTCGCGTTGCAACAATAATCTTATCGTTATAGGTTTTAGAAAACCCACGTATCCTTGGCGCTTGGTTTCCTATAAATTGGGAAATATCATTATTCAAATTAAACTGGTTCTCAAATGAGTCGTACTTGTCCAGCCCATCTTCTGTTCCAATCCATAATACGCCAGAAGCATCAAAATATAAAGCAGAAACCAAATTATCCACCAATGATGTTTGGTCTGTTAGTACAGAATAGTACCGTTTAAAAACGCCTTTACTAATATCTTCTAAGCGGTCGCAAACTAAAAGCCCACCCAAAGTACCCACCCAATACTTACCATCCGAAGCCTGTGCAACAGACATAAAATAAGGCCCAAGGGCATCCCTTATTTCGCTATTTTCGATGTATAGATTATCAAATTCGTTTTTTAATTTATTCAGTTTGTACAAGCCTTTTCTCGTCCCTATAAAAACATCATGCTTGTCATCTTCATATATAAAATTCAAATACGAGTTAACCTCTAAGGAATTAGGGATGCTAAGCGTATAACGGGTTACTTGCTGGATAACACCTTTCGGGTCTATATTTATTTTAGCTACGGAAACTGCCCCATAACTACCAATCCAAATGTTTCCCGAAGAATCTTCAAAAATCTCTTTAACATAATCAAACCCTTCTAATGGTACTTTTTCAAATCTGTTCTCTTTTACTTTAAAAAGAAACACACCTTTTTCTTTAGTACCAACCCAAACACGTTTATATTTATCTATATGGATAGCACGTATTTCTTCATCTGGCAAACTATTTGGATTTCCTGTTTCCGTTAAAAAAGTTTTAAATTGATAAGTATTTAAATTTAAGAGCGTTACACCTTTTCTCGTTCCAATCCATAATTGGTTGGTTTCTTGGTCCAACTCTAAAGCTGTTATATCATCATTTTCAATTTTATAATGTTCTTCGGAAGTGCTTAAATACGTTTTAAACTCATACCCGTCGAATCTGTTTAAACCAGAAAAGGTTCCTAACCATAAAAACCCATGATTATCCTGCACGATATGGCGTACGGAATTATGGGACAACCCCCCTTTATCATTATAATGCTCAAACTTAACGGTTTGTGCGTAAACGCTCAAAAAACATGATACTACGTACAACGATAGTATAAAACGGTACTTCATTAAAAAAGGGTTTTACTATTTATGGTGTTATTTTTTTAATACTATTAGATTTTAAATTTATCATAAAATGATCTGAGGGCAGTCCGCTTACAGTTTTATCAAATATTTTAGCCCACAATCTATAGGCAGAATCTGGCGATCTTTTTAGTTGGTTACAAACCAGCTCATATTGTTTTAAACGACTTACCTCCATATCTCGTTTGGCTAATTCGTCTGCACTTCTTAGTTTATAAAAATCATAAATCATATCCAACCCTGTCCAACCCTCAAAATCTTTTAAAGTTAAGTTATTGGCGAACACTACTTGCTCTAATTCATGACTTACCTCTATATTTTGCAACAATAAATCTTTTCCTGTTGATGTTAGAATCTGTTTTAAAAAAGGCTGGGACCAATCTTTTGTTAAAAAACGAAGCCGAACTAATTCCTCTAAATGCCATTGAGTAAAATCTTTATAGTTTTCGGCTTCCAGAATTTCTTTATTCCAAATGGATGCTTTTTCTAAGCCTTGTAAATATGCATATTCCTGTTCGTATAAAGAAAATAAATGATTAAAGTTTTTAACCGTTTTCATGACGACGGTCTCAATTTCAAAATCTGTACTTGAATGAATGGTTAAAATCTTATAA
This sequence comes from Mariniflexile ostreae, assembly GCF_042427585.1. Taxonomy (NCBI): domain Bacteria; kingdom Pseudomonadati; phylum Bacteroidota; class Flavobacteriia; order Flavobacteriales; family Flavobacteriaceae; genus Mariniflexile; species Mariniflexile ostreae. Next base: position 142,482 of record NZ_JBHMFC010000074.1, read on the forward strand.
GCTGGTGCATAAGCAGCTAAAGAGGGGGTTTGGATATTAAATAATGAATTGCCCTTTTTACTTGTTCGAACACCCGTATCGTTAATATGCATGTGCCCACCAAAATGAATTTGAATCCCTGCATCTGCAAAAACCTCTGCTACTTTTTCCTTGGGCACGCGGTGCAAATGCATCTTATTCTCACCAAAAAACGCTTTCATTTCTGGTGAGGCATCATCATTAAAATCAACCATTGGATAATGACTAAAGGCAATTAACACCTTTCCTTTTTTTTTGGCCAATTGAGCTACTTTCCTCACCCAATCTACCAAATGGTTCTTTTGTAGAAGCACTTGGTTATACCCAATACTGGCTCCTGAAAAATCTTTTGGATTATGAGACACAGCGGGCAATACTTTATTCGGCATATACACATTGGCATCTATTGCTAAAAGCCATAAGCCTTGGATAGGTTCTACTAAATAACTAGCATCTGGATGTTTATTATAAGCATCTATAGCATACAATCTTTGGTTTAAACCAGACTGCTTTTGGGCCTTTTCGAAGGTATAGTCTTCATAAGTGTATTTAGAAAAAGGGGTTTCCCAATACAAATATTCCTTTATAGGGTAAAAACCAAAAGCAGACATTTCATTTAATACGTCTTTATACCCCCACTTTTTAATCTCGGAGGTTATAATAGGCTTTAAAGATGTGCTAACCTGTGCTTTTAAGTTTTGAACAGAACTGGTAATGATTTGCTCTTGCCCACCCTCGCCTAAAAAATCGGTTTTACCAGCTTCTTCAGCAAAAGGCTTTACGGGATCATGATTGCCAGTAGTGGCAAAAAACAAGATGCCGTGCTTTGCCGTATAGTCGTCTAATATCGTCTTTAGACCTTTTACATGAATGGGCTGCCCATCATCACTAAAATCGCCTGGTAATGCTACAAGTTTTATCCCTTTAGCTACAATATCGTCTAAGGCTTCTAAAAAGGCGAAGTAATTCTCATTGAATATTCTAGTGGATTGTAATTGTGCAGCCATAGTTCTTATATTAACATAGGCTCCAGTTTTTGGGTTCTTTATACCTCTGTAATCCACATCCTCAAAATGAGCATAAATATCTTGAAAATGAGCATCGGCTATAAATGCAATTTGAATACGCTCCTCCTTTTCCCTCTCTATCTTATGGCATGAAAGCAGTACGAATACACTACTAGACAAAACATATTTCCATAGAAATTTCATAATATTATCTTATTCATTTTTAATACGCTCATAAGTGTTATTGCTAAAAATGACTTTAAAATCGGACTCGAATAACGTTGAAGGAATATAGTAATCTGTAGAAATAACCTGCGCTCCAGATGCTTTAGCTTTTTCAAACCTTTCGTAAGTTATATTGCGCGCTTCTGTAGTTCCCGCATCGGCTCGTGTACGTACCATATACCCCTTAGCCACTAATGCTTTTATATATTCAAAGTCTTTGATAGGATTATTGATAATTCTAAAACCTGCCTCTGGTTTCCCCTCTTTACTATTTACAAATAAAACCGGATCTTTTAAGGAGCCAGACGGCTCTAAATATTCTTTTATTTTAGTTTCTTTTTCATCTAAAACGAACAAAAAACGCCCCTTAACCTTATCTAAATCTGGCCAACCTACGGCTAAAACAGCCTGTTCCAGAGTTTCAAAATCTCCACGTACATCTTTGGGTGTGATTAATTTATTAGGAGGAAACACTTTTCTTATTTCAATATCGATGCTATCTAAAGCTGTAGATGAAAAAGGCAAAGGATCTCGCGTGCCAGTCACCTTTTGGTCTTTTGCATTAATCAATATAAAAATAGGGCTATGGTCTGGGTGTTTGTCCGACCAGCTTTTTATTGCCGCTAAACCATCAGAAAATAATAGATGATGGCTCCTAAAGTCTATATCTTGCACATGAAACATCTTTAAGCCCGGCTTTTGCAACGTGTGTAATGCATCATATACCAAGGGCTTTTTTCCTAAAGATTTTATAAGCTCCAATCCTTTTGGGTTGGAGAAATACCCTCCAAGAGGATCATGAAAAACATCTAATTCGATATTACGAAGCCCTAAGTCCAATTGAGCCTCTAAAGACGGATGTCCATATTGTAGCGCATCCATGTTCTGGGGATTTAAGTGATGTAAATAATCGAACAAAGGCGTTTCAATAGGAATTTTATAAGAGTTATGACTTCCTATAACTTGGATATCATTTAATTTAACAGTGGTTTTTAATATGTTTCCCAACCATCTTTCAGCTAAAACAGGCCAGGTTTCGGCAGCGGGATTACCTTTTCGCAATCCATATCCATGGCCTCCATTATTATATAAATGTAATTCTACTGGTGTTTTATTTACACGTAAAGCTTGAGCCATAACCAAACCACTGTTTCCGTAATTATCGTCTGCTGTTCCGAAAATAAAAAAGGGAGGGGTATGTTGGTCAAATTGAAAGTTAGGGTCTACGGTTTTATGCGCTCCTTTATCTAAATACGCTGGATATATAAGCATGGTAAAATCTGGCCTACTGGAAACGTTATCTATATCATCTTGCTTATCATAAAAGCTTTTATTATAGTTTGTGGAGGCCAAAGCTGCCAAATGCCCTCCTGCTGAAAACCCTATTAAACCGATTTTATTTGTCTCTAATTGATATAAGGATGCTTTGTTTCTCACTATTTTTAAAGCCCGTTGAAGGTCTTGTGCAGCAGCGTTTTGTTTTTTAGGTACGCGGTATTGCAATACAAAAGCTGTGTAACCCAATTTATTTAACCATATAGCGATTTCCTCTCCTTCTTTATCAATAGCTAGAATGTTATAACCACCACCGGGACATACTATAATCCCTGCCTTGGAAGCATTCGGTTTTTTTGGAGCATATACCGTTAATATCGGGTTAGTAACATCTGTTAATCGCGTGGTATTGCCCGAAGTATTCGCTGTTTTTCTTGCTGGAAGTTTTGCTTCGGTTTCTCCAGGCACCTCCAAAGGCCAAACCTCAATCGTCGTTTTATTTTGAGCTAATAGCATCAAAGTGGTGAAAAAGAAAAACAGGACGGCTTGTGGCTTTAAAGACTTCATATAATAGTTCTATGCTTTATTAAATACATACCATTATTTAGCTTATCAATTTACTCAAAAATTATTTTAAAACCGGTGATAGGGATTTCATTTTTAGAATATTTTGGAAGCTTTAATTTTAGACCTGCTTTGGTTTGTTTCCACACCACTTTTTTAGAAGAACCTAGTTGGGCTACCGTTTTTATTTTGGACTGTTTTTTTGTTGAAAGTGCTTTAATAATAATCTTGCTTCGTTGCGCACTACAAACATAGGCGTAAAGCGCTCCATTTTTTGTAGTGAACCGCACTTCTGGAAAAACAGCTTTTGAGGTGGCATCGTTTACAGCATCTTTCATAGTGTTTTCATGCTCTAAAATCTTAGGATTATCTATAAAATCTTGTTTTTCACCCAATAACTCTCCTTGGATTTCCCATGGTTTAGACCCGTAAATACCTTCTGAATGAAGCGTGATCCAATCCCCCATAATCTGTAAGCGATCTTGGGCCTCCTTTCTAATCTCCCCTGCTGCAGTAGGCCCGTTATTTAGCAGTAAATTCCCGCCTTTACTTACAATTTCCAACAATTGCCGTGTCATTAATTCTGGCGTTTTATAAATGGTATCATATTCAATATATCCCCAATTTTTGCTCATGGTAATACAAGCCTCCCATGGCTGTACTTCTAAACCTTTTACTATTTCTTGTTCTTTAACCTTATAATCGCCAAAATCATTTCCTATTCGGCTATTAATGATGCAATCTGGCTGAATATTTAAAATCAAATCTCGCAGCTCCTTACTTTCTTCTGGACTTATAAGCTCTGGCGTATCAAACCAAATAACATCTATTTTACCATATTGAGTAAGCAGTTCTTTTATTTGCGGTTTCACTTTTCGCTCAAAATATTTACTAAAAACTTTTATATCTTCATTTGGATAATCCACCAAATTACTTCGTCCTCCTTTATAGGGCCAATTGGTTGCCACATCTGGATCTTCCCAATCTCGACCTAAAGAGTAATAAAACCCAAATTTCATATCATGTTTATGGCAAGCCTCGACTAAAGCTTTCATGGGATCCTGTGCATAAGGTGTTTGTTTTTTTATATTGTAATCATTAGAAGGCGAATCAAACATGGCAAAACCATCGTGATGCTTCGATGTTATGATGATGTATTGCATACCTGCTCGTTTTGCCGTAAGCACCCATTGCTCTGCATCATAATTTATGGGGTTAAAATCTTTAGCAATCGCAGCATAGTCTTTTAATGAGATTTTTTCATGGATCATAAAGTGCTCATTCCCTTTTGCTTTATGCCCATTCCAATAGCCCGCGGTTTGAGAATATAAGCCCCAATGCATAAACATGCCAAACTTGGCATCACTCCACCAGTCCATTTTATCTAGGGATTGTGCAAAACTATTCGATACAAAACCGCATGTCAATACTAAAGCCATTACACTGCTTCTTTTAATACTTAAGTTCATGGTAAGATATGTTTTATGAGTTATTAAGTGTACTCTATTATAGACTTACAAATTACCCCGCTACATTCCTTAATTATAGCAGGTGTTATAATGTAAGAGCAATTATTAGCGACACCTATTCTAATATGATGACTTTCTTTAAAAGCACATCTTTTGAAGATGTCCCTAACATAAATTCATATGTTCCTGGTTTAAAAAGCCATGTTTTAGTTTCCTGATCCCAATATTCTAAATCTTTTTTAGAGATTTCAAATGTTATTGTATCTGAATGACCTTTCCGCAAGGTGATTCTTTCAAACCCTATCAGCTTTTTTAAAGGCTTTTGGTCTATGGCCTCCTTTGTATTATAATACAGTTGAACAACCTCATCTCCTTTATATTTACCTGTATTTTTTAAGATAGCCGACAGTTTAATTTTATCATCTTTTGTTTCCACTTTAAAATGACTGTACTTAAACGTTGTATAACTTAAACCATGCCCGAAAGGATATAGCACATCGTCTTTAAAATACATATAAGTTCGTCCATTTGAGACTTCATAATCATCCATGGCAGGCAAATCGTTCACCTCTTTATAAAAAGTAAAAGGCAATCTTCCAGCCGGGTTATAATCGCCAAACAACACATCGGCAATAGCCGACCCTCCTGCTTCTCCAGGATACCAAGCATCCACAATGGCGGGTATATTCTCATCCATCCAGTTAATAGCTAACGAACTACCTGCAACCAATACTACAATAATATTTTTATTCTCGGCATACATCTCTTTTAAATAATGAACCTGATCTTCAGGTAAATTAAGAGACGTTCTGTCTTTTCCTTCTTTTTCAATAGATTTATTAATACCCATTACAGCAATTACATAGTCGCTTGTTTTGGCTGCTAACTTATCCTCTTTATATAAGTCGTTAGTATTATTGGGCACTTCCCAGAGCAATTGGCAAATGGCATCGCCTCCATTATCAAAATACTCCAATTTTACGGCATATTTCTCGCCTGCCTTCATCGCAATTTCAAACTGATCGGTGGTCATGCCCCGATTATACCATGCATCGACAACCAACGTATCGTTTAACCACAAACGAACACCATCATCTGAATTGACACCTATTTTATAATTCCCCGAGAAATTAGGCGTAATATACCCTGTCCATCGTATAGATTTATGTCTGTAATTGGTATACGGGTCGGGAGGATTGTTTACGGGGTCGAAATTCACTACTTTATCCACACGTGTTTGTGGTGTCCCTTCTAAATATTTATCATCATAATATTCGCCATACAACCCTGGTTCATCATTAAAATCATTGTACAAATTCTCAGCTTCAATAAGGTTTAGATTTTTTGCAGCCGTTTTCCATTTCACATAAGTAACCTCTACTTTATCACGCAATTTATTTTTTATGCCTTCAAGTGGCGAAATGGGTTTTATAACAGGCAACCCGCTATAATCACCAAAAACAACTTGATTGGCATTAAAGCCAACCACTGCTATCTTTTTTATTTTATCGGAGTTTAAAGGCAGTATGTTTTTTTTATTTTTAAGAAGCACGATAGATTGCCTAGACGTTTCAAGAGCCAAATCTTGATGCTTTTTAGAACCAATAACATCGGGTGAGATTTTAGTATAAGGATTATTCTCAGGGCTATCAAAAACACCCAATTTAAAGCGTGCCGTTAAAACCCTTGAGGCAGCTTTATCTATATCTGCCTTAGAAACCAATCCTTTTTCGTAAGCCATTAATAAATGTCTGGCATAAATATCATTACCGCACTCTAAATCTAAACCTGCCTGGAGCGCTGCTTTTGCAGCCTCTTCCTTAGTCCCCACAAACTTATGGGATTTTACTAAATATGTAGGAGCTCCACAATCGCTTACAACATAACCTAAAAACCCCCACTCGTCTCGCAACACCGTATTTAAAAGCCAATCATTAGCCGTGCTAGGCACACCATTTACAGCATTATAAGCACTCATAATAGATGCCGCTTTACCTTCTTGAACACTCGCTTTATAAGCAGGAAAATAATATTCTCTTAATGCCTTCTCGGATATTTTAGCATTATAAGCAAACCTGTTTTCCTCTTGATTATTGGCTACAAAATGTTTTGGCGTAGACACCACTTTTAAATATTTATCATGATTGCCCTGCAAACCTTTAACAAAAGACACTCCCATTCTACTGGTTAAAAAAGGGTCTTCACCATACGTTTCTGGTGTTCGGCCCCATCTGGGATCTCTTGCCATATTAATAGTGGGCGACCAAAAAGTCAATAGATCACTATACACATTTTTTTGGTCTTTGCCTTGATTGTAAAAATTCCATTTTGCTCTAGCTTCATCTGAAATGGCTGTGGACACTTCTTGAATTAAATTGGGGTTCCAAGTAGCGGCCAAGGCAATGGCTTGTGGAAAAACAGTAAAACGCCCTCCTTTAACGACCCCATGCAAAGCCTCGTTGCCATGGTAATATTTCTCTACTCCTAACCTAGGAATAGCCTCTGCCGTAGACACCAATAACGATACTTTTTCTTCCATAGTTAAACGCTCTAACAAATCGTCTACCCTTGTTTGTACCGGTAAACTTTCGTTTTGAAAAAGATACGATGTTTGCGACATTGCCAAGATGGGCAACCAACATGTAAAATATAACATTAGTTTATTTAGCTTCATAACGCTCGTATTATATTCTATATTTATTTTTTAACAAACTCTACATTAGTAATCTTAACCACAACAGGATTGGGCCACACTTTATCATTATACAGCCTGTGTGCCCTACTTACAGACACTTCTAACAGCTCATCATGTTGTATATATCGTGTAGTTGGTGTGTTTTCAGGCCAATACTCTACAACCAAATCATTTTGGCCCAAAACAGACACCTTTGTCTTTTTCGTAGCCCTCATGTTTTTTAGTAAAAAATTCCGTCTAAAACCTTTAAACCAATCTTTTTGTCTCGTAATAAACACATAAGCCGTATTTTCATCCTTAGCCATTGTAAACCACATATCGCCATCTTTAATTATGGTAGGTACGGTTCTTACATTTTTAACCCCTTCATTATTCACATACATCCAAAGTGCTACTTCACGCAAACGTTCTTCTTGCTCTATAGGAATCTCCCCATTAGGCTTTGGCCCTATGTTTAAAAGAAAATTACCGCCTTTAGCCCTTATTTCTATTAACTTCTCTATGAGTTCTGTACCGCTTTTATAAGTTTCGTTGGTAGGTTTGTACTGCCACTGTGTCCCCATAGTCATACAGGTTTCCCAAGGCCCTGGCAAGGCACCTCCCGGTATTGTTTGTTCTGGCGTGCTCATTTCGCCACGTGTAACCACAATATTAGGGTCTATTTTATGTACAAATTGGGCCATAGGCTTGGCCTGGAACGCATCAAAAAACATGACATCAATAGGGCCATAATTTGCAATTAACTCTTTAACTTGAATTTTATCATATTCAAAAAGCTCCTTATTGGCTGTAATTTGAGTCATTTTACCTTTTCTCGAAATTAAATGCCCTTGTTTATGAATAAAACTAAAATCTTCTGGTGAAAAATAGATACCCACTTTCAATCCTTGCTTTCGTAAGGCTTTTACAAGTTCGCCCGTAATATCCTTACCATAGGGCGTGTTCATGATATTAAAATCGGTGGTTTTAGTATCCCACATACAGAAACCATTATGGTGTTTTGCCGTAAAGACCACATACTCGGCTCCTGCTATTTTAAACAATCGCGCCCATTCGTCTGCATCAAATTTATTAGGATAAAATGTTTTGGGAAGTTCGTTAAAATACCTATTAACATAATCGTCTGAAGCCCCCACCAAAGAATGGCTGATAACGCTTCCCAATTGAGAATCAAGGCTCCAATGCACAAAAATACCAAACCCCATATCCATAAAACCCTCTTCCAAATCAGGCTTGTTTTTTAATTGCCCAAAACTTAAAAAACTGATAGCAAAAACGAAAGCAAAAACGAGTTTAAATTTAGGATTTATCGAGATAGCTGTTAGCGTATTCATAATATTATTTTTAGTTTGTTTTATCAGACATTTCTAGAAGTAACTCCCCCCCCTTTACAATATCGCTCTGTAATATTTTGTAACCTTTAATAACTTGCTTATTAAACGCCACTTTGTTTACGTATACATTTGATGTACTGTGATTTTTTGTTTTTATTTTGAATGTATTATTTGAATAATAATCGGGGTGAAGTTGGATGGTGATTTCTTCAAAAACAGGACTTCCTATTTGATATTCAGGATTGTTTTCTGTACCCCCATTCATTTGGAACAGTCCCATTTTCATAAGTACGGCCAAACTCCCCATTAAACCTTGATCTTCATCGCCATTATACCCTGTAGCAGGCGATAAACCACTAAAAGCTTTGTTTATCACTTTTCTAGACCAGTATTGTGTTAAATCAAATCGCCCTAATTTATGAAACACAAAAGCTGTTTGAATGGACGGTTGATTACCATAGTTAACGGGGATACGCCTATATTCAGGATGTAATTCTTGTGCATGCGAATTTCCAGCCGTAAAGTTTAAAGTCTCGGCTGTTATGAATTGGTTGTTTAGCTTTTCAATAGCCTTATCCGCTCCACCCATTAATCCTGCTAAGACTTGTAAATCGTGTGGAACAAACCATGTAGACTGTGCACCGTTCGCTTCAATAAATCCGTTTTCCGACTCATAAGGATCATAATTTTTTTTCCAAATGCCATCTACATTTTTTGGTCGCATCCAGCCAGATTCTTTATCGAACACGTTTTTATAGTTTTTTGAACGCTTCAAGAAATAATTATAATCCTCTGTATGGTTCAACTTTTTGGCCAGTTGTGCCAACGTCCAGTCTTGATATGCATATTCCATGGTAAGACTCGCTCCATCTTGATGGCCGCCAAAATCACCTTCTGGAATAGGATATGGCACATAGCCTTTGTTTATATAATATTTTAAGCCTCCTCCTAGAGTGGTTTTATGTTCGTAGCCCGCTTTTTCCATAATCCCTCCAGGCATATGATTCTTCTTTAACGCCTGATATATAGGTTCTAAATCATTTTTTATTATACCCTTTTGAATGGCACTTACTATAAATGGTGTAGACGAGGCTCCTGTCATAACATAAGTATAATTTCCGCCAGAAGGCCCTCTAGGCACTAAACCACCATCTTGGTGATACTGCATTAACGAGTGCACAAATTCCTCCATAATATCTGGATAAACAAGTCCCCACAATGTATTTAAAGTCCATTGAGCGCCCCAAAAAGAATCGGAATTAAAATGATTAAATTTAGGCACACCGTTTAAATCTAAAGGCAATTGGCCTATTCTAAATGTTGCACCCGTATTATCTGGATAAGCACCATTAACATCGTTAATTATTCTTCTACCTTGAAGCGCATGCCATAAATCGGTATAAAACCGTCTTTGTTCTTGTTCTGAACCTCCTTTAATGGTTATTCTACCAAGCAAATGGTTCCACGCTTCTTTAGAGCGCGCTACTGTGCCCTCAAAATCCCAACCGGGCAACTCTACTTCAATATTGTTCTTAGCATTTTCTGTTGACGTATAAGATATTCCCACTTTCATGAGCACCTTATCTATTGGCTTTTTAAAAGTGATCAAATAATTACCCGTGGTATCATCTTTCTCCAAAGCAGCTATATCTGTATTCAATTTCACACTAAAATAAACCGTTAAAGGTTTAGGCCGTCTATGCGTGGGTTCCATTGTTACATTTCCAGAAAGCTCATTATCACTAATTTGTTCTAATTGTCCTGCAACGTTTTTACAAGGCCCCAATATTGTATTCAAATTAAAAAGCACGCCTGCATCTTCATTTTCAGGAAACACATATTGATGCAATCCAACTCTTTTTGAACTGGTTAGGGCTACTTTAATGTTATATCGTTCTAATTCCAATGCATGGAATCCTGGCGCTATTTGCTCGTTACTATGACTGAATTTAGAATAGAAATCGTTATAAATATATGCTTTATTTGTTGCCGACACCGTTACTGGCATTACAGAGACGCCAGACATTTGCCACGCATGAATATGGCTAAACCCTTTAATAGTATCGGTTTTGTAGCGATAACCACTTCCCCAAGCACCACCTATTTGGGTGTCTGGACTTAAGTTTACCATCCCAAAGGGCCTACTGGCCGATGAGAAAAAAAACCATCTGGAATTTTCCGTATCTAACTGTGGATATACTTTTGCCGTATAATCTAGAGCTTCTAATTTTTCCTCTTTAGCACTAGCGTTTTCTTTTTTACAGGCTACAAGTGCTAAAAACACTAAACCCATACAGATGCTGCTTTTAAAAATATGATATAGCTTCATTATTTTTTGTTTAAAGGAGTCAATTTTTCTAAGTTTTCCTGAATCGCCATCAACATATCCTGCGTTGGAAACCCATTATTTTGTCTTCGGTTTTTAACAGCATACCAATCCTTCCATTTGTCATCTAAATCCCCTTCTGCTCTACGCTTGTATATGTGTTCTAGTTGTTGCTCTGCTTCGGGAATCATTTTTTTAGCACGTTCTAAAACCTGAATGTTTTTTGAGATTTCGAATTCGCGCTTTAATTTTGACATCGCATGCAGAGTGGTTTCAAAAGCAATCAAATCGGCATATAACTGTACTGGCAAGAGGATATAGGCATGGTAGAAATCGGTCTCTTCTTTTTCATATCCTTTTTCAGCTTCCGATAAGGCTTTTTGTATGTTTTCCCAGCATTGAGCCGTGTTTTCATAATCCCCCTTAACACGCATATAATCATACGGAATAGGCGTTTTCCCGGGTCTTCTAATAGGGGCATTCGACAAATAAGATACGGCCTCACGAATTTCCCATAAGTGCTCCACATAGCCCTTTCTACCTTTTTGAGCATCGTGCAACCACTTCATCGAAGCTACTGCATGTGGTGCTGCATCTTCAGAGAAATAGCGAGTTGTCCAGGTTTTATAAAAACTATCGCCATTAAAGCTATCCGGATTATCACAAACGGCGCTATAAGCTTCAAGGTTTAATAAAAAAGGTCTAAAGTTTTGCCCGTTTACCAAACAATATTTATCGGCATCAAATTGTTGAAACATTTCTTTCATAACTGTTTCTACTTTATTTGGATAAGGATTGTGAACTGTGTGGTTTAACCAATATCCGGCGTGCATGTAAGTACCAAAATCATAGCCACGCGTTGCCTCTGGCATGTATTGAAAATCTCCAAAACCATGATCAGACCATACCACAGTCCAGTCTTTCGGAGGATTAAAACCATTGTTATACATGTCCATACCATCTGAATAACAAATGGCTACTTTTATTGCCTCACTATTATAAGAGTCTACCAAGTCTCCAAAAACCTTATAAACATCGTTAAACACGTCGATTTTAGATTCTCCACAAGTACTTTTATATTCCCAATCCCAAACTTGGTTTCTAGGTCTTAGTACAAAAATATCGGTTTTACTTAGTGGTGTTTTTTCTAAATAATAACGCCAAGCAGCTATCCAATCTTCCTTATAGGTTGTCCAGCATTCCGCTTTGGTTTCATCCATGGGGTGAATTTGATAGCCCAATTCAAAATCTATCTGTATTTTCATCCCCTTCAACTTCGCATAGTCGATCATTTTATCCAGATACTCTATATCAATCTGATAATCTGGTTTTAACTTTTTGTATTCCGGCCTGACATAAAATTCGGGACGCCCCAGCATATCAAAAAACTGAATTGCGTTATATTTTAAACGGACTAAAGAATTAATCATCTCGGTATAGCTTTCCCAATCGTACTCTAATAATTTACCTCTGTAGTTTGCCAATTCATCCACATCATTTTCAAAGTACACTAAAAGAGGAACTTTTGGTGGGGCTATGGTTTTTGCCGTAAAATCAAACACCGCCTCTTTCGTTTTTTTTGATGGCATTTTACCAGTCCAGTATTCCAAAGGGTCTATTCCTAAAACCTCTTTTGAGTAATCGTAAATAGCATATTGGAGCCCCTGTAGGTCTGATCCGCCAAGCACGATAGCTTTTTGCTTATTTTTAAGGCTTGTTTTAAACCACACACCGCCTCTTGCACCAGGCACTGCAACAGATAACGCTATTTGTTCTTGTGATGCCAATTCTTTTATCAAGGTATTGGACGTTGTGGTACCTAAAACCAAAAACAGCCCTGCTTTTGGTAATCTTTCTTTTTCAGATATGATGCTCACTGGCATTCCAATAACTTTATCTAAGTCGTCTTTTAAATCGGTAACTGTACTTAATTCAACATTAGACACAGATTCCCCTACCACAAGATAGATGGTGTCCCTTTTAGTATTTGAACATGAAAACAGAAAAAAAAGCCCTGCTATAAGACTGCACAACAATATTTCTTTCTTAATATATTTTTTTGACATTGAAAACAATCTTTTATTTAAAAAAATAGGCAGACATATACTCGCCTGCCTATACAAACTAACTAAATCTCAGCTATTAATATTTAGGGTTTTGTGTCATAGTACTTGGAGAAATTTCTATTTCTTTTATTGGAATGGGACGCAACAAATGCTTAGAAGCATCAAACGCACCGTGATCTGCATAATGAGGATTGTAAATTAAACGTTGCTCCAATTTCCCCATACGCTTTAATACAGCCCATCTATTCGCTTCGCCAATTAACTCTAAAGCCCGCTCTACCAATATCACATCTAAGTCTATAGACGTATAATGGTTTGCAACCCCTGTTGCGCGTTCTCTCACTCTATTTAAGTGAAACAGAGCTTGCGCAGTATTTCCTGCACCTAAGAAAGCTTCTGCGGCGATTAGGTGGGTTTCGGCAATCCTGAAAATAAAGGTGTCTCGAGCGCCACTCCCTTCTGCAGAAAAAATCTCATCATCAAATTTTTTCATGATTGGAAAGTTTGTAAATGCAGGGTTTAAAGAATATTTATAATTAACACCTGCAATATCATCCGGCACTCCATATAAATATTGATCGGGTTGATACACCCAATAACGCTCTAATCGTTCTTTTAATTCTGTCGCATCTAAAGCGTTTTTCGGAAAGTAAATCAAGGTATCACCAGGGTTGATAACATCTGTACCCAAAGCACTTTTTTCATCGGCCATAATGGTTCTGTGTATGGTCACATCTTCTCTGGAATCGTTATCGGCAAACAAGGAATAAAAATAAGGCGTTGGCATTAAGCTATTCCCTTTGGTGCCATAAGGATTTGATCGACTTACACCGGGCAAATCGAAAACTTGATACATAAATAGCGAGTGCTTGGTATTGCCTCTATCTTCTGAGAAACCAGTATTACCCCATTGTGCTGCAAAAAGAACCTCGTCATTGACTTGATTATCGTAAGCAAAAACCTTTTCAAAAGACTGACTTCTTATGTCGTAAGATCCTATAGCTGCTATGGCTAAATCGGCAGACGTTTGAAAGTCTGTGTTTTTCGCATAGTCTTTATACGCTCTGGTTAAATAGACTTCAGATAAAATGTGCTGTGCTGCACGTTTAGATAAGCGCCCTGTTTCTGGAGTATCCTTCAAATCGGGTATGGCAGCTTCTAATTCTTCAATAATTAAAGCATAAGTAGCTTCTTCTGTCGATCTTTTATAATCATTTCGAATACTTTGTGGTTCCTCTAAGTTAAGTACAACGCCTCCAAATTGTTGTGCTAAATTAAAAAACGCCAAAGCTCTTAACGCTCTTGCTTGAGCAACACCATAGGCTTTCTCGGCCATTTTCCCTGCACTCCAACCAATTTGATTTTGATACCTATTAAGAGCCGTATTTGCTTTTGATATTACGGAATAATTAGCATTCCACACACCATTAGTTTCCGAGGCATTAAAGCTCACGTAATCATTGGAACTGGAGGTAGAAAATATTTCGTTTTGAGTGGTAAAAATATCAGTCCCTTCAAATTTATAGCCATAATTTTTATAGACACTTCTATTGGCTGCATAAAGCCCCACAATTAATTGGTCGGCATTACTTTCATCAAGAAAGTTCTCACTGGTTATTTGTGTATATATTTCCTCTTCTAAATAGCTATTACAGCTACTGAACAGGAGTGTAACACCCACTGCCGCTATTATATTTTTTATAGTTTTCATCTTTAGTATAATTTAAAAATTAGTAAGATAACTTAAGCCCAAATAAAACGGTTTTAGTTAAGTAACTTGCGTTATAAGAATTTTGCAATCCTGTTTCTGGGTCTGGCCCTTTATAATCGGTAAATGTGAATGGATTTTGTATATCTAAAGACAGTCTCAAACTAGACATCTTTAACTTTTCCAATATACTATCAGGAAATTGATAACCTAAACCTATATTGCCAATTTTAACAAAACTTAAATCTTCGTAGTACCATTCTCCTGGATGCCCATATTCTGGAGCAGGATATTTTGCATCTGGGTTATTTGGTGTCCAATAATCTAATTTTATTTTATTGAATGTAGCATCATCTCCGTTATACGGTGCAAAATGAGAGTAAAACTCGGAGTGCCCATAAACGCCTTGTCTGGTATACACTTGAATGGAAAGGTCTAAATTTTTATAAGTAAACGTATTCGTCATTCCACCAATCCAATCAGGAGAAACAGAGCCTAAAACTTTTTTATCTTCAGCGCCTATCGTGCCACTGTTGTCCACATCTGCATATTTGTATTGCCCAGGAAAGGCTCCATAAACAGCTGCCTCCGCAACCTCATCCAGCTGCCAAATACCTTCAACTTCATAACTATAAATAGCATCAACGGGTTGCCCTACCTGTAATACCCCATGGGTTCCATATGTTTCTTTATCCAAATCGCCATCTAATTTTAAAATCTGGTTTTTATTTTTAGCGAAGTTGATGCTGGTTGCCCATTTAAAATCTTCAGTTTGAACATTTACAGTGTTTAAAGTCACCTCAATTCCCTTGTTCTCCACAGATCCATAATTTCCTATTGCAGAGCTATAGCCAGAAATATTGGATAAGGTTCTCTCTAATATAGCGCCTTCCGTTTTCTTTCTATACAGTTCTAAATTTAATCGAATTCTATTTTTTAAAACCCCTAGATCTAAACCAACATTAACTTCTTTTGAGCGCTCCCATGTTAAGCTGTAATTTGGCAAGCCGTTTACATCTACTCCATTGGTATGAATGTTTCCAAATACATAATCGGCACCTCCTAGAAAGGCCAATGTATCATAAGCACTTACAGAACTATCGCTCCCAGACTCGCCATAACTCAAGCGCAGTTTTAAATTACTTAACCAATCGGCCTCTTGCAAAAAAGTTTCATCACTTGCTTTCCATGCAAATGCAGCCGAAGGGAAAAAGGCCCATTTATTATTTACGGCCAGTCTTGACGATCCATCATACCTACCCGTAAACGTAAATAAGTACTTATCTAAAATACTATAGTTTACACGCGCCGCAAAAGACGACAAGGTTTCTTTTATATAGTTTGTGCTATATTGCCTTACATCTAAGCCCGCAGATGTATTGTAATACAAGTAAGCATCCGTATCAAAATCCCTTGTTTCTATATCACTCCATTCCAATTGATTGTAATATATTGAAGAAATCAATGTTGCTTTTAAATTTTGATCTTCAGTAATATCGAAATCAAAATCTAATATATTGTCCCAGGTATAAGATGTTTTAAAAGAAGCATCGTAGTGTGACTGAATTCGCTCTGGCTCATTTCGAGAAGATTTTGTGTATAGCCCTCGGAACTCTCCAAATCTGGTGTTTTTCAAGTTAGGAGCAAATTGTGTTTTAAAACTCATCCATTCTGTAGCCTTGAAATTTAAAAACACATTGGCTATAACGTCCAAAGATTTAGTGTTTGTTTTCCAAGCCCCATCTGCATCATAATAGGGGTTTGTAAAACGTTTATCTTGGTCGTCTGGAAACAATATAACGTTTCCATCAGAATCGAAAGAATTAACGGTTGGCGCTAAACGCAAGGTACTTCTAAACAATTCTCTACTGCCTTCTTCGCGTTCTGATAACGCTAAATATGTTTTAAGCCCCACAGTAAACTTATCGGAAACTTTTTTAGATAATGATGCACTTAAATTATAACGCTCATATCCTTCTATGCCCACAACCCCTTCATCACTTAAATACCCCACTCCACCGTTATAGGTTAATCCGTCACTGCCTCCAGACATGCCCACATTGTGGCTCGTTTGGATTCCAGCATGTTGATAATCTCCAGCCCAATCTGTATAACGTCTATTAGCCACATTATCAGCCTCTTCATTACTGCTTTTTATCTCTCTTGAAATATCAACCGCTAAATTATTATAATCTTCAACGGTAGGTGTATAACCATTGTTAAAAAGCCCTTTCCAAGCGGTGCTTCTTAAAGCCTTATCAACAAAATCTACATACTCGTCCCCATTGTACACATCTGGCGCATTGGTTGCAGATCGCACCCCCAATGTAGCTTCATAAGTAAATACCGTTTTTCCTTCAATACCATTTTTAGTGGTAATAATAACCACACCATTTGCTCCTCTAGATCCATAAATGGCTGTTGCAGAAGCATCCTTCAATATATCCATTTGTTGAATATCTGCTGGATTTAAAATGTTTATGTCATCAAAAAACACACCATCCACCACATATAAAGGTTTTGAAAGATCATCGTCTGTACTATCACTAATACCGTCGCGTCCAGCATCTGTGTTTTTTATAACCGTATTTCCTCTAATGTCTATAGATAATGGCGCTCCTGGCTTATTGCTTAAAGCTCGAACATCAACACCGGCAATTCGGCCTTGTAAGGCTTGGCCAATATCGGTTTTCTTTTGTTCGGTAAGCGCTTTAGCATCTAAAGACTCAACTGCCCCTGTTAAGTCTGTTCTTTTTACAGAGCCATACCCTATCACGACCACTTCGTCAAGTTCAGAAGCATCTTCCTTTAGTTTTACATTAAAAGGCAATTGTCCTTTATAAGTAATCTCCATGGTTTGATACCCAAGATAAGAGAATACTAAAACATCCCCTTGCTTGGTGGCAATCTGATAATTTCCGTCAAAATCTGTAGCGGCCCCAATGGAGGTTCCTTTAACAAGAACATTCACTCCTGGAATCGGCATATTCTGGCTATCTGTAACCATACCCGAAACCTTGGCTTGCGCCCAAGAGGTATTTGCATAACCTATTAAAAAGGCTATTAGTAAGAGTTTAATTTTTTCCATATCGTTATATGTTTAGTTAATGACTTGCAAGCTATCCTTAAAGTTTTGTTAAAGGATGGACGATTTAATTCAAAAGATGGATAAAATCATCAATTAACAATCTTCCTCAAAAAAAACAAAAAGGAAACGAACAGACAAACGACACAGACATTATTCAAAAAAAAGCAACCGAAAAGTCCATGTGTTTGCATAACTTGTCCATTCAAAAAAATAAATAAAATTTTATCTTAGCGAATCATAAACTAAAACTAAACCCACATGACGAAATCTATTTTACGACGCAACACCCTTTTAACCCTTATCGTTTTGTCGTTTTTAAACTGTAAAGAAGTTCCTAAAGACACCACACCATGGGAACCTTTATTTGATGGTAAAACCCTTAATGGGTGGCATCAATTAGGAGGCGAAGCCCATTACACGGTTAAAGAAGACGCTATTGTAGGGAGCACGGTACATAATACTCCAAACTCTTTTTTAACAACAGACCAAGTGTACAGTGATTTTATTTTAGAGTTAGACTATAAAGTGGATTCTACTATGAATTCTGGTATCCAAATCCGTAGCAATAGCCTTCCTCATTATAGAGATGGCAGAGTCCATGGCTATCAAATAGAAATCGACCCTTCTAAAAGAGCTTGGAGCGGGGGGATTTATGATGAATCCAGACGTGGTTGGCTAAACACTTTAGATAATAACCCAGAGGCGCAAAAGGCTTTTAAACAAAACGATTGGAACCATTATCGCATTGAAGCGATTGGAGACACTATTAAAACTTGGGTAAATGGCGTGCCAGCTTCCCATTTAATAGATGCCGAAACTGCCAGTGGTTTTATCTGTTTACAGGTGCACAGTATCCATGCGGATAAAAAAGAAGGTACCGAAATTATTTGGAAAAACATAAGAATAGTAACAGATAGTGTTTCTAAATATTCTACAAAAACACCTATAGCACCTATTATAACCAAAAACCAACTCACTATAGATGAAAAGAAAAACGGTTGGAAACTGTTATGGGATGGAAAAACCACGAATGGCTGGCGTGGTGCTAAGCTTGAAGAATTTCCAGAAAAGGGATGGCAAATTGAAGACGGTGTATTAAGTGTTCTTTCTTCAGGTGGTGCAGAGTCTAATGCTGGAGGTGATATTGTTACCAAAGCACAATATGGTGATTTTGAGCTAAAAGTTGACTTTAAATTAACGCCTGGTGCCAATAGTGGCATTAAATATTATGTAGATACCAACCTTAATAAAGGCGCCGGATCTTCTATTGGTTTAGAATATCAGATTTTAGATGATGATTTACATCCAGACGCAAAATTGGGGAATCATGAAGGCAGCAGAACGGTTAGTTCTTTGTATGATTTGATTCAAGCAGATGTAAACAAGCCAATAAAACCTATTGGTGAATGGAATACTGCCCACATTATTTCAAAAAACAATCATGTTGAACATTGGTTAAATGGTGTAAAGGTTTTGGAGTACGAAAGAAAAAGTGCAGACTACAAGAAATTAGTGTCTGAAAGCAAATATGCACAATGGCCAAATTTTGGAGAACTGGACAAAGGAGAGATTCTACTTCAAGATCATGGCGACTTCGTGTCCTTTAAAAATATAAAAATCCGTCCTATTAACTAATACCAAAGACTAATATTATGAGTTCAAACAGAAGAGATTTTTTAAAAAAAACAGCATTAGGTACAGTGGGAGCTACATTAGCAGCGAGTAGCCTTAATGCGATGTCGGCCAAAAGCTACTCCAGGATAATAGGATCAAACGACAGAATAAATGTTGCACTCCAGGGCTTAGGTAGACGTTACGGTGCGTTTATATCGGCCATAGCAGATAAAAACAACAACATCGAACTTAGTTATTTATGCGATGTTATGAAAAGTCAGCGCGACAATGCCGCCAATGCTGTATCTAAAAGAATAAACAATAAGCCTAAACTGGAAAACGACATCAGGAAGATTCTAAATGATAAAAATGTTGATGCTATATTTATGGCTACACCAGACCATTGGCATGCCCCAGGCGCTTGCATGGCCATGCAAGCCGGGAAACATGTCTATTTAGAAAAACCTTGCAGCCATAATCCAAAAGAAGGCGAATTGGTAGTTGCTTATCAAAAAAAATATAACAAAGTAGTACAAATGGGGAACCAACAGCGTTCTTCATTGCAATCACAAGAAATTATAAAAGCCATCCATGAAGGAGCCATTGGCGATGTTTATAATGCTATTGCATTTTACACCAGTAAACGTGGGCCAGTGCCACATCAAACAAAAACAGCTCC
The DNA here is from genome assembly GCF_042427585.1 of Mariniflexile ostreae. Lineage (NCBI taxonomy): Bacteria > Pseudomonadati > Bacteroidota > Flavobacteriia > Flavobacteriales > Flavobacteriaceae > Mariniflexile > Mariniflexile ostreae. The sequence goes on from NZ_JBHMFC010000074.1 coordinate 162,550, forward strand.
ACCAGCGGGTTTAGATTGGGATTTGTTTCAAGGGCCAGCACCCAGAAGAGCTTATACTGATGATACCTGGAATTATAACTGGCACTGGTATGGTTGGGATTATGGAACCGCCGAAATGGGAAATAATGCCACTCACGAGCTAGATATCGCACGTTGGGCCTTAGACGTTAAATACCCTGAGCATGTAGAAGTTAAATCGGGGAAATTCCATTATAAAGATGATGGTTGGGAAATGTACGATACCATGGAAGCCACTTTCCGCTTTGCGGGCAATCGAACCATACAATGGGACGGGCGCAGTAGAAACGGCTATGACAAGTATGGTTCTGGTCGTGGCACTATAATATACGGCTCTAACGGCTCAGCATTTATTAACCGTGATGGCTATAAACTGTTTGATATAAAAGGAAAGGAAGTGAAACAAAATGTGGTTCCAGGTATTGAAGATGGCAACGCACTAGGTGGTGGCGGACAACTTTCCCATGCACACACCGTTAATTTTTTCGATGCTATTAGAGGTAAAGCAGCACTAACGTCTCCTATAGACGAAGGGGCGATTAGCCAAATGCTAACACATTATGCCAATATAGCTTCTAGAATCGATTCTTCTTTTGAAGTTGATGAAATTTCAGGTCGTATCTACAACAGAGAAGCCATGACGTTATGGTCTAGAGCTTATGAACCAGGTTGGGAAATAAAACCTGTATAATCGTTAACTCTAGCACATACTATAATAATTTTATGTCTTAAAAATCAAAACACATTGAAAAGAAGAGATTTTATTATCAAAAGTTCCATGGCTTCTGTAGCGGTTACAACTTCTGCTATAGCCATGTCCAATGGCTATCATTTTAAAAGTGCCAATGATATCGTAAACATCGGTATTATTGGCACTGGAGATAGAGGTACTGGACTTTCCGCCAATATAAATAGTATCGCTAATTTTAATATTATAGCCTGTTGCGATACCTTGCCCTTTAAATTAGAAAACGGATTAAAAGCTGCAAATGGAAAAGCCAAAGGCTACAGCGACTACCGCAAATTATTAGATAATAAGGATATTGATGCCATTTTGGTTGCCACACCTTTTAACACACACTCGCAAATTGCGATAGATGCTTTAGACGCCGGAAAACATGTGTATTGCGAAAAGACTATGGCCAAAGGTTACAGCAGTATTCAAAACCTTGTAAATAAAGTAGACCAATCGGATCGTATTTTTCAAACAGGACATCAATATCACAGCTCTAAACTATATACCCATGTAGTCGATTTAATTAAAAAAGGCAAAATAGGTAAAGTAACAGCTTTTGAGTGCCAATGGAACCGACATGGCAATTGGAGACGAAACGTTCCTAGTCCTGAATTAGAAAGGTTGATTAACTGGCGGATGTACCGGGAATACTCTGGAGGCTTGGTTGCAGAGCTTAGCTCTCATCAAATCGACTTTGCCAACTGGGTTTTAAACGAAACTCCAAATCAAGTAATGGGCGTTGGCGGTGTAGATTATTACAAAGACGGCCGAGAAACCTATGATAACATTCACTTAATTTACAGTTATCCTAGTGGTGTAAAAGCAAAATTTACCTGCTTAACAAGCAACGCTAAAGATGGGTATCAAATAAAAGTGATGGGCGATAAAGGAACAATCCATTTAAGCTATACCAAGGCATGGTTTTTCCCTGAAGGCGTAAATGAAAATAAAATATTAGGCCTTGTAGATGGCGTTTCTGGTGCCACGGTAAAATGGGATAAAGGGCTAGGCCTTCCTATTGAAATAGACCATAAGGAACCAAGTCTCCAAGCTCTAATGGATTTTAAAGACAGTATCACAAATAACAGTAAACCCATTTCGGATATTAAAACAGGAGCTAATACGGCCATTTGCGTTCAAATGGGGCTAGATGCGATGTATTCTAACACAATAATTACGGAAGAAGCCGTTAAAGACCTTAAGTTTTATGACTAAATACGCTTCACTTATATTTTTTCTGATTGTTTTTTTCAATTTAAATGCCCAAAATCTAGATGAGCAATTTGATTTAAAAAACACTTTTATTCAACCAGAAAATATTATACAAATTAATGATGGCCATTATTTTATAGACTTCGGAAAAGCATATTTCGGTACTATTGAAATCACTTCAAAAGAATCTCAATCCGATTCTTTAATTGTTCATTTGGGTGAAAAATTAAATGGTGTATCCCACATCGACAGAAATCCAGGAGCCACTATTCGTTATAAAAGGGCGAAGTTAAATGCCTTAACCGCAAATATACCCACTTCACCAAAGCTGGAACCTTATAAAAGAAATACAACCGGTGCTGCTATTAGGCTGCCCGATAGTGTTGGGGTTATCATTCCATTTCGTTATTGTGAAATTGAAAACTTGAAAGTCCCGATTGAATCTATTACTATTAGACAAAAAGCGCTTCATAATAAATTTAATGATAAAGCTAGTTCTTTTTCTTCTTCTAATAAAACAATGGACGCTATCTGGGAAATGTGTAAACACACCATAAAAGCGACAAGTTTTACTGGATATTATGTAGATGGTGATCGAGAACGCATTCCTTACGAGGCCGATGCCTACATCAATCAACTTAGCCATTACAGCGTTGATAACGAGTATGCGATGGCACGACGCACCAATGCTTATTTTATAGACAATCCAACTTGGCCAACCGAATGGTTATTGCACACAGTCCTGATGTTTTACACAGATTACATGTACACGGGCGACATTGTACCTCTAAAAGAACATTATGAAAATTTAAAACTTAAAACCCTTATGGATCTTGAGCGACCAGACGGCTTAATAAGTTCACAATCGCCCAACCTAACCAAAGCATTAGTTTTAAAATTAGGTTTTAAAAAAGCAGACACCAAGATAAAAGATATTATAGATTGGCCACCAGCACAAAAAGATACAGGTTGGAAACTCGCTACCGCAGAAGGCGAGCGTGATGGATATGATATTGTACCTGTAAACACCGTTATTAATTCCTTTTACTATTACAATTTGAAGCTAATGAGCGAAATTGCTGGATTTATTGATAATAAAGAAGATGTTATTTTTTTTAACAAGAAGGCGAAAAAAGTAAAGGAAACGATTAATACTATATTATTTGATAGCGAAAAAGGAATTTACATAGATGGCGAGGGGTCTACCCACTCTGCTTTACATGCCAACATGTTGCCACTTGCTTTCGATTTGGTTCCCGAAGAACATATTGCTTCTGTTACAAAATTTATAAAATCCCGGGGTATGGCTTGTAGCGTTTATGGCGCACAGTATTTATTAGAGGGGCTTTATAAAAACGGTGAAGCACAATATGCAGCCCGTTTAATAACCGATACTACGGGCGACAGAAACTGGTGGAATATGATAAAATCCGGCTCCACCATGGCTATGGAAGCTTGGGACGTAAAATACAAACCTAACACCGATTGGAACCATGCTTGGGGAACAGCACCATTAAATGTAATTACAAGATATATGTGGGGTATAACACCCAAAACCGCAGGTTTTAGCGTGGCCCAAATTAAACCTCAATTGGGAGATTTGTCTTTTTCATCAATAAAAGTCCCCACTAAAGTGGGTTTTATTAATGCTGATTTTAAGAAGAACAAAAACAACACTGCTACATATTACATCACAATACCGAATCAAATGACTGCGGAATTTATAGTGCCCGAAAAATCAAAAAAAGTGTTTTTAAACAAGAAAAGAATAAAAGGAAATAAGGCTTCTTTCATTCTCGAAGGCGGAACCACTAGTATTGAAATAATCTATTAAAACACCTCTATTGAACGGAAGTGCTTAGGTGCTACGGGGAACTGCGAACATCCGTTTTAGGCGCATATACTTCCTATAATAGCTTTAGAAAGCATTAAAACAAGTATTATAAAAATAACACAAGCTAAAAAGCATGAGTACAATTTTTCAGCCTACTGATGGTATTTCAATAAGCTGAAAAATTGCGCTTTTATCATCCAAACACATATTAAATCTCAAGCTTTTTAGAAAGAAAATAAAATTACTTCTTCCGCATATAGACACTAATCGGCACACCTGTAAAATCAAAGTGTTCACGAAGTTTGTTTTCTAAAAAGCGTTTATAAGGTTCCTTTACATACTGGGGGAGGTTACAGAAAAAAGCAAATTGCGGTTGCGGTGTTGGCAACTGCATGATGTATTTAATCTTAACATATTTAGCTTTATATGCTGGAGGAGGATAGTTTTCAATAATAGGCAAAAACACCTCATTAAGCTTACTCGTTTTTATTTTTTTAGTACGGTTTTGGTAAACAGTAACAGCGGTTTCAATAGCTTTAAAAATACGTTGCTTTGTTAAAACAGACATAAAAATAATAGGCACATCTACAAACGGCTCCATCTCTTCTCGAATTCCCTGCTCATATTCCTTCATCGATTTATGGTCTTTTTCAACTAAATCCCATTTATTAACAAGAATTACAATACCTTTTCTATTGCGTTCTGCCAGCCAAAATATGTTCTGTACTTGGCCATCAAATCCTCGGGTAGCGTCCATAACAATTAAACAAACATCGCTATGCTCTATGGCACGCACACTTCGCATAACCGAATAAAACTCTAAATCTTCTTTAACCTTGGCTTTTCTTCTAATACCTGCTGTATCCACCAAATTAAATTCAAATCCAAAACGGTTATATTTTGTATCAATGGAATCTCTAGTCGTTCCCGCAATATCGGTAACAATATATCGATCTTCACCTATTAGGGCGTTTATAAAAGAGGATTTTCCTGCGTTTGGGCGTCCTACAACAGCGAAGCGAGGCAGTTCTGCCTCTACAACGTTTTCCTTAACAGGCAGAGCCTCTACCAAAGCATCTAACAAATCTCCTGTACCACTACCGCTAATGCTGGCAATAGTATAATATTCACCCAATCCTAATGAATAAAACTCTACAGCATCTTCATTACGCTTAGCATTATCCACTTTATTGACCACTAAAAAAACAGGTTTATTTACTTTACGCAACAGTTTAGCAACATCTTCATCCATTCCCGTAACACCTGCTTCCACATCCACCATAAAAATAATGGCATCGGCTTCATCTATAGCCAGCTCTACCTGCTTATCTATTTCAGCTTCAAAAACATCATCGCTTCCCAACACATAACCACCAGTATCAATAACCGAAAACTCTCTACCGTTCCAATCACTTTTACCATAATGGCGGTCTCTTGTTACGCCACTAATAGCATCGACAATAGCTTCCCGCCGTTGAATTAAACGATTGAAAAAGGTTGACTTTCCTACATTGGGGCGTCCTACTATTGCTACTATATTGCTCATGGTCTTAAAATTTTTGGTATCAGGCTATAACCGATTTTATTACAAGTGTCCTGAAAACTTTTGCAAAAATATGAAATATACTCGATGCATAACTCTTTTTTATCAAAGATTGAAATTATTTAAAGTTTAAATAAAAAAATAGTAATTTCCCATTTACAAAAAACAAGTTACATGGCATTATCTAATGATATCGTTTTACGTCCGCGTTTTAAGTTTGAAATTCCACGAACTCATGCATCGGTTTTAAGGGATTTCGAAAAAACAAGCTCGACTCAAACCGACTTTATAGTAAGCAGAGTAGACGACCATGTGTTTATCAAACTGCCAAAAGCCCAACAACTTTTTTGGTCGCCACAATTGCATCTGGAAATTAATGAAGTTAATAAAGATACCTGTATGCTACACGGTCTTTTCGGTCCTAACCCAACCGTTTGGACACTTTTTATGTTTCTCCACTTTATGGTAGCAGGGTTATTTATTGCCTTTGGTATTTGGGGTTATACCAACTGGACCCTAAACCAAACATTTGCAATACAAACCAGTCTTATGGTATTAATGGTCGTGATTTGGATTGCTCTTTATTTTGCAGGAAGCATAGGGAAAGTCTCTAATAAGAAAGAAATGCATGCCCTTAATGATTTTATGTACCATGTTCTAAAGCAAGAAAAAAAAACATAACCGCTAGGTGCCATAACGTTTTAAAAAAACAGATTTAATATGAGTTCATTTCATCTTGAACCTCTATAAAATGCTTTAAAACTTTAAGACCACCAAATCCATATGTTTTATTAGTTATTATAACCAAAACGTTTTAGCTGATTCTGGTTACTACGCCAATTTTTATTGACTTTTACATACAACTCTAAATGAATTTGTTTTCCGAAAAACTTCTCTAAGTCCTTTCTCGCTTCTACTCCAACACGTTTTAAAGCTGAGCCTTTATGTCCGATAATGATTCCTTTTTGGGTTTCACGCTCCACCATAATCACCGATCGTACTCTTATAATATGATCTTCTTCAAAAAACTCTTCGGTATCTACTTCAACCGCATATGGAATCTCCTTCTTGTAATGAATAAGGATTTTTTCACGAATGGTTTCATTTATAAAAAAACGTTCAGGCTTATCGGTCAATTGATCTTTAGGGTAAAATGGCGGCGACTCTGGAAGCAATTCAATAATGCGATCAAAAACCTCTTTAACCTGAAAACCTGTTAAGGCCGAAATGGGGATAATCTCTGCATTAGGAACTTTATTCGCCCAAAGCTGTACTTGCGTTTCCAATTGTTCTTGATCGGAGGTATCAATCTTGTTTAAAAGCAAAAGAACAGGGATTTTAGAATTTGTAATTTTATTAAAAAACGCTTCATCCTTAAGCTCTTGTTCGCCAATCTCAACCATATATATTAGAATATCTGCATCCTCAAAAGCCGATTTAACAAATCCCATCATGGATGCTTGTAATTCATAAGCTGGTTTTATAATACCTGGTGTATCACTTAAAACCACTTGAAAATCTTCTCCATTTACAATACCTAAAATACGGTGTCGTGTTGTTTGTGCTTTAGAGGTAATTATAGACAGTTTCTCGCCTACAAAGGCATTCATTAATGTAGACTTCCCTACGTTTGGGTTTCCTATAATATTTACAAATCCTGCTTTATGGCTCATCTATTATGTTTTTATAACATGCAAAGTTACAACCTTGTACCGTTAATTGCATTATTAAATTCATGAAACAAAAAAAAACAGGAAGCATACGCCTCCTGTTTTTAATACTATATATAAGTGTAAATTACTTTACCTCCAATAATTCTACTTCAAAAACCAATGCTGAGAAAGGTTTAATGGTACCGCCTCTTGGTGTAGCACCATAAGCTAAATCTTGAGGGATAAAAAACTTATATTTAGCACCTTCAGACATCAACTGTAAGCCTTCTGTCCAACCTGGGATCACTTGTCCTACTCCAAATTCTGCTGGTTCGCCTCTATCCACTGAACTATCAAAAACAGTTCCGTCTGTTAGAGTGCCGTGATAATTTACTTTTACTGTAGATGCTGCAGTTGGTTTTGCTCCATTACCTTCTTTTAACACCTGATATTGTAATCCGGTTTCGGTTACCATTACGCCTTCTTTAGCTTTATTTTCTTCTAAAAACTTTTCACCTTCCACTTTAACGTCTGCAAATTCTTCTTCAGCTTTTTTGGTAGCCTCTTCTTGTTGCTTCAGCATCGCTTCTTGTTGTTTCTTTTGGAAAAACGCTTGTAAGATAGGACCAACTTCATTTTCTTCAATTAAAATATTCGTTGAGTCGATACCATTTCTGTACCCTTGGATAAAAAGATCAGTATTGATTTCTTCAAAACTTGATTTCACATTTTTAGCTACGTCCAGTCCAATGGCATAACTAACAGAGTCCACTTGTGTATCTAAAGATTTATTAGTAACGCCTTTATCACAAGAAGATACTACTGATGCCAATACTATAACACCTAAAAACTTAACTAATTTCATTTTTTATCGATTTTATAAATTCGCTGGTAAAAGTAGCGAATTTCTAATTAAAAATCCAAATAGTTGTTTATTCTATTTTTTTCTATAAATACATGCTATTAAAAACAAAAAATATTAAAAAGACTTCTTTATCTTTAAAAATTGTTCACTTTGCATTTCTAAATTTCACCTCATGAAAAAACAATTTCACATTTTATTTATTCTAGTTGCAACATTATGCTCATTCACTAATAACGCCCAAAAAAAGAACCCAATTGTTGCTAGTAAAGCTGAAGTAAAATTGGCTGCCACAGGATTTAAATTTACTGAGGGCCCCGCCGTAGCTCTTGATGGTCGTGTTTATTTTACAGACCAACCTAATGATAAGATTTATATTTGGGATGAAAAAAAAGGCTTGTCATTATATCTAGAAGGTACGGGGCGCTCTAATGGTATGTATTTTAATAAACAAGGTTTATTAGTAACCTGTGCAGATGAAAAAAACCAACTTGGATATTTTAACGAAAATAAAAAACTGATCATAATACATGAAGGCTATGAAAACAAACATTTAAATGGCCCTAATGATTTATGGATAGACCCCCAAGGAGGTATCTATTTCACAGATCCATACTATAAACGTAGTTGGTGGGGAAAAGATCATAAAGAAATACAAGATACCCAGGCCGTATATTACCTAAGCCCTGAAAAAGAAATTAAACAGGTTATTAAAGATTTCCAAAAACCTAATGGGTTAATAGGCACACCCGACGGCAAAACTTTATATGTAGCAGATATTAAAGCAGACAAAACATGGAAATACACCATGGAGCCTGATGGTACTTTAAGCCAAAAAACATTTTTCGCACCCCATGGCAGCGATGGAATGACCATAGACCACAAAGGCAATATTTACTTAACCTCCGATAAAATATGGGTTTACAACCCTAAAGGAGCGTTAATTAAAGAAATTGAGACTCCAGAAAAACCTGCCAACATTTGTTTTGGAGGTAAAAAAAGAAATGTCCTTTTTATTACAGCACGCACATCGGTTTACACCTTGAAAATGAAAGTGAAAGGCGTTAATTAAATTTCCTAAAACAAAATATGCTTAAACATTCAAGTTTTAAATATCATTAGTTTGTGTTACATTTACATCCTCTTTTCTGATAAAAAAAACAAACTTTTAATTCGTTCTTGTTTCACACAGGTTAAAACAAGATAAACACCAAAACATTTGATATCACCAGCTTCTATAGAACAAGTATTTGAAACCGCCCGCGTTGAGGAGGTAATTGGCGATTTTGTAAATCTGAAAAAAGCGGGAAGTAACTTTAAAGGCTTGAGCCCTTTTAGCGACGAACGCTCTCCTAGCTTTATGGTATCGCCAGTAAAACAAATCTGGAAAGATTTTTCAACTGGAAAAGGAGGCACTGCAGTTTCTTTTTTAATGGAGCATGAGCATTTTACTTACCCTGAAGCTATTAAATATCTTGCCAAAAAATATAATATAGAAATAGAAGAAACCGAGCAAAGTAATGAGCAAAAAGAAGCAGCAGATACTCGAGAAAGCCTTTATTTAGTAAGTGAATTTGCCAATACTTACTTTCAAAAGATCATGCACAAAACCGACCAAGGGAAATCTATCGGGTTAAGTTATTTTAAAGAGCGTGGCTTTACAGATGAAACCATTAAGAAATTTGATTTAGGATATGCCTTAAATGAATGGCAAGCTTTTACAGATGAGGCCTTAAAGAAAGGATATCAATTAGAGTTTTTAGAAAAAACAGGGCTAACTATTGTAAAAGAAGACAAGCGGTTCGACCGGTTTAAAGGGCGTGTCCTGTTTCCTATAAAAAGCATGAGCGGACGCGTTCTGGGATTTGGTGGCCGCATTCTTATAAACGATAAAAAAGCTGCCAAATACGTCAATTCACCCGAAAGTGATATCTATCATAAAAGCAAAGTGTTGTACGGAATATACCATGCCAAACAAAGCATCGCTAAAGAAGATAATTGTTTTTTGGTTGAGGGGTACACCGATGTTATCCAATTCCATCAAACGGGTATTACAAACGTAGTGGCATCTTCTGGAACGGCCTTAACACCCGACCAAATTAGACTTATAAATCGATTGACCAAAAACATTACCGTGTTATTTGACGGGGACGCGGCAGGCATGCGAGCATCTTTACGAGGCATCGATTTAATATTGGAACAAGGCATGAATGTTAAGATATGTTCGTTTCCTGGTGGAGAAGATCCAGACAGTTTTGCTAAAAAAAACACACTCGAGGAACTTACTTTGTATCTAGAGGAAAACTCTAAAGATTTTATCCAATATAAGGCGTCTATTCTATTTGAAGAATCTAAGAACGACCCTATAAAGAAAGCAGATACCATTCGCGAAATCATTAATAGTATTTCTAAAATTCCAGATACCATTAAAAGAGAAATCTATATTCAAGAATGTTCTAAAATAATGGATATTAGTGAAGCTGTATTGTTTACCACATTGGCACAAATCAACAAAAAAGAGTCTGCCGACCTAAACAAACACCATAAAAATGAACAACAAGCATTTGATGTTATTAGGCACGAACAGCCCGAACATAAAGTTGATGTTCAATACCTCTTAGAACGAAAGATTATTGAAGTGCTTTTATTATACGGCAATAAAACAGAAGATTTTGAGGATTTGGTGATGAAAGAAAATGATAAAGGCGAACTCATTCTAGAACCTGTTATCCAACAAGCTAAAGTGTTTGAAAAGGTGTTTTTAGATCTTCAGGAAGACGAAATGGAGTTTTCCAATACACAGTTCAAAACCCTTTATTACACCATTATCGACACCCTTAACCAAAATCCTGATTTCGACCTCAATACATTTATTAATAAAGTAGACCCTGATATGTCTAGTGAAATTACAAGTATTTTAATGGAAGACGAACGCTACAAACTAGACGACTGGCAACGCATGTCTATCTTCCCAAAAGAAAAAACACAAAGTATTGCTCAATTAGTTAGCGAAACTATCTTAAGTTTAAGATGCTACCTAATTGAGCAAAAAGTTATTGAGTTCCAACAAAAAACACTGGCTAACAAAATAGATGTTAACAGGAGTGTTCTTGAAGAAGTAAAAGATTACTCTAGCTTAAAAATGCTGTTATCAAGAAAATTAAATCGTGTTTTATGATTCCTCTTCTGTATGCAATTTCGCTTGATTTACTAAATCGACCAAATTGGTTACATTTAGTTTTTTCATTAAGCGCGCTTTGTAAGTACTAACGGTTTTTTCGTTAATATCCAATTCTTTTGCAACTTCTTTGTTCTTTCTTCCAATAGTTAAAAGCTTAAGTACTTCTACCTCCCTAGTTGAAAGCTTTTTATAGAAAGAGCCTTTCTTTTTCAAATTCTTTCCAAAAGCAAGTGCTTGAGTAAGATCATTGCTTAAGTAAATACCACCATCATGAACCTTCAAAATGGCCTCATTTATAGTGATAACATTTACCGTTTTAGAAATATACCCCAATGCACCAGCTTTGATGGCACTAATGGCATACACTTCTTCTGGTTGCCCACTAAGAATGATTGTTTTTACATCTGGAAAATCAGATTTTAAATACCGTAATGCCGTAAGTCCATTTAATTTTGGCAAATCGGTTTCAGTTAAAATAATATCTACTTTTTGCTTTTTCACAAAGTCTAAAAGAGATACACCATTATCAACACTACCCACAACTTTAATATCAGAAGAGGCTGAAAACAAATGTTCCAATCCTTTTCTAACAATGGGGTGATGATCTGCTATTAATAGTTTAATCATACCTTTTTTTATTTATTTATTGTTTTGATTTAGGTTTTAAAATGACATAGTCAGGGAGAACTAATACAGTTGAGAGAAACCTAAGGGACAAAGGTAATTCTTTTTTAAGAAATTTACAACATTTCCTAAAACTTTGTAGGAATCTTGCAAGTAGGTATAGAACTCATTTTGTGTGCATTAAGAAGATGCAATCGTTTGTATATTTTAAAAACCTCCAGCGCTCTTCCAGAAAAATGCGTTTCTTGTTTTCCATCTGCAACCATTTCCATAGCCCATTCTAGCTCAGGATAAGAGGCACCAATCTGGTCTTCATCACTTCTGGCATCGCCAAATAGCCCATCGCTAGGGTCTGCTTCCATTATGGATTCAGACACTTTTAAATATTTCCCCAATTGATACACTTCAGATTTCATTAAGTCTGCAATAGGGCTTAAATCCACACCTCCATCTCCATATTTCGTAAAAAAACCAACACCAAAATCTTCTACTTTGTTGCCCGTTCCTACTACCAATAACTTATAAAGTCCCGCATAATAATATAAAGTCGTCATGCGTAGCCTGGCTCGTGTATTTGCCAAAGCCATATCAATAGTGGCTTGGTCGCCTTCTGCAAACACTTCATTTTTAAACGTGTCAAAAACAGCAGTTAAATCTGTTCTGGTATCGCTCACATTGCTAAACGCATTCGTTAAGCTTACAATGTGGTCTTGCGCACGCGTTACATGGCTTTCGGCTTGGTGGATTGGCATTTCCACACACAATACATCTAAACCTGTTCTAGCGCATAGCGTTGAGGTTACCGCAGAATCAATTCCGCCAGAAACCCCAACAACAAAACCATTTACACCGGCATTTACAGCATAGTCTTTTAACCAATTAACAATATGTTCAACAACTTTTTCTGTTTGCATTTTAAATGAATTTGATTCAAGAATGGTACATTTGCAAACAAAAGTAAAAGAAAGCTCTAATTAATAAAAATTTAAGACGTTTTAGTTTGCCATGAAAAATATTCCATTTTTTTTATTGATATTGATGTTTGCTTTTTCATGTAAAAAAGAACATCCACTAGAAGCGACTATCGCCCAGAAAAATATCGACATCCAAGTAGAGCGTTTCGATATGCTTTTTGCAAAAGCAGCGCCTGAAGACCTGCCTAAATTAAAATCTGAATACCCCTTTATGTTTTCTAAAAAATATCCAGATTCCTTTTGGATTGAAAACATGCAAGACACTTTACAAATAGAACTCTTTAAAGCTTCTAAAGACGTTTTTCCCAATTTTAACAACGAAGAAATTGAGATTGAATCATTATTCAATCACTTAAGCTATTATTTTCCAGAATTTAAAACGCCTCGGGTTATCACTGCCACATCTTTTGTAGACTATAGGAATAAAGTAATTGTAACCGATAGTATCGTACTTATTTCAATAGACACCTATTTAGGCAACGACCATCCTTTTTACGAAGGCATACAGAAATACATCAAACAAAACTTAACGAAAACGCAAATTGTGGCCGATCTTGCCGCAGCATATGCCGAAAAGCAGATTCTTCCAAAGCAAAAGAAAACCCTGCTAGACGAAATGATTTATTATGGAAAAGCCTTGTATTTTAAGGATATAATGATTCCATTTGTATCAGAAGCAAGACGTATAGGTTATTCTGAAGATCAATTAAAATGGGCTCTGGCAAACGAAAACTATATTTGGCGCTATTTTGTTGAACGTGAATTATTATATAGCACAGATTCAAAATTACCAAATCGTTTTATAAACCCCGCTCCTTTTTCTAAATTCAATTTGGCCGAAATCGATAGTGATTCCCCTGGCAGATTAGGGCAATACATTGGTTGGCAAATTGTTAAGGCCTTTATGGAAAACAATGATGTTCTCTTAAAAGATATGCTTATCGCATCACCCGATTATATTTTTAACAAGTCGAAATTTAAACCCAGAAAATAATGTCTCAAAAAAAGACCTCGAAAATAGAACTTAATGTCGCACTGGACGAAAACCGAATTCCAGAAACACTGCATTGGACAGCAGAAGACGGCGGTATTACTAACGAAGAAGCTAAAGCCATAATGCTTGCTGTTTGGGACGCAAAGACCAAAGAGACCCTGCGTATTGATTTATGGACAAAGGACATGCCGGTTGATGAAATGAAAATGTTCTTTCACCAAACCCTTGTAGCCATGAGCGACACCTTTAATAGGGCGACACAAGATGACAAAATGACCGCCACTATGAAAGATTTTTGCGATTATTTTGCAGAAAAATTAGAATTGAAAAAACAGCCATAAGTGCATGCTTTTTTTAAATTCTGTTTCTATAGCGATTTGTATGCTGTAAATTAATAAAAAGAAATACAATCTGTTTTTACTGAAACGTAAAATTAACAAAAACGCCTCGTGTTTTCATAGAGGCTACATTGCCTGTCCATGGGCTATTAGGATCTTCATCCCTTACAAGCTCATCGTTAATCCCAAAAATACCGCGAACGCTAGGAGTGAATTTAAAATTATACAAATAGAAGTCGATGCCAAAACCAAGCTCATAAAACAATGAGTTTTTGGTAGTACGGAACTGGCCATTTTTATTATCATCAGGGTTACTCTCATTACTAGAAAGATTTAATGCCGTTGAAATCCCTCCCACAATAAACGGCTTAAAGTTATTGATGCGTTTGGCGGAAAATTTAAGTAAAAGCGGCACATGTACGTAAGTGGATTTCACTTCTCTAGTTAAATCTGATGTTTTAGAGGGCCCACCGGTAAAATGGACGTTACCATAATAAAGCTCTCGAGTTGTAATAAACAAACCTGGCTCTAAACGAAGATCGAAATAGTTATTGATGCGTAGATTTCCCACTAAGCCTACATTAAAACCCGGACTTTTTTTCACATAGACATCTCTTATATCCTCATGGTAGTCAAAATTAAAATCATAACTGCTAAAGCCTAAAAAATAGCCCCAGCGTATCAAATTATTATCTGTGGAGCCCCTCCCTTGATTGGCATCATAGGTCACTTTTTCTTTTCTGAACAACTGTGCTTCAGTATATTGAAAAAAAAACAAAAAAGGCAAAACAAATAATAACTTTTTCATAGAATCATTTTGATGATGTGTAAATCGTTGCCGCTCCAAAAGTTTGTGGGTAATCCCTAACATTATTAAACCCCGTTTTACGTAAAATATTGTTCAAAGCTTCTCCATAAGGGAAATCGGAAGCAGATTCCGACAAATAGCTATAAGCACTTTTATCTTTTGAAAACACTTTCCCGATAAGAGGCAGAACATGTTTAGTATAAAACTTATACCCTTGTAAATACGGGAATTTTGTAGGCATAGACGTTTCTAAAATGACAAACACGCCATTAGGCTTTAAAACCCTTAAAATTTCTTTTAGCCCTTTTTCTAAGGTTTCAAAATTTCTAATACCAAAGGCTACAGTAATCGCATCAAAAGTATCGTCTTTAAAAGGCATCTGTTCTGAATCGCCCAACACCATATCTATTTTAAGCTCCAAACCCTTTTTTTTAATTTTCGCCTTTCCAATTTCCAACATGCCGCTGCTAATATCAAAACCAACAATTTTTTCTGCATTTGTTTTCGCAAGCGCTATGGCCAAGTCGCCCGTTCCTGTTGCGATGTCTAAAATCGTTTTAGGCTGCGTATCCCCCACCATTTCAACTACTTTTTTTCGCCACTTTACATCTATCCCAAAAGATATGACCCGATTTAATCCGTCATAATCCCCAGAAATAGTATCAAACATCTTGGTTACTTGTTCTTTTTTACCTAAATCACTATCTTTATATGGCTTAATTTTCGACACAATTTTATTTTTATCACAAACCTACATAAATTATTTCTACTTTAAAATAAAGTCAATTAAGTAATATACAAAGATTAACATAAGTATAGACTCAAGATTTATCAGATATAATATCTCGGGTTTTATATTGCTGTGTCTATTTTATAGTATATTTGTTATACCTTTTGGAAGGTTTTAAAGAAAACAATTATCAAAACGTTTTTTTTTATGCTATAGGGAATAGTCACTCAAAGTCACTGATATGAGAATAATTAGATTTTCATTGAGAACTTTAAAAAAATTAAACCTGTGAAAATAATTATTGCTGGTGCTGGTGAAGTAGGTTTTCATTTAGCCAAATTACTATCCTACGAATCTCAAGAAATCACCCTAATAGACCCAGACAAAACGTGTTTAGCCTATGCAGATTCTCATTTGGACATTAAGGTTATAAAAGGAGACGCTACATCTATTTCTATTTTAAAGGAAGCCCGTATTGAGAGTTGCGAACTATTTATCGCAGTAACTTCCAGCGAAACCACCAATATTACCATATCTGTGCTTGCAAAGCAATTAGGTGCAGAGAAAACCATTGCAAGAATTTCCAATACCGAATTTATACATTATAAAGATGAAATCGGATTTACACAATTTGGTATAGACGAGCTAATTTCTCCAGAAGCATTGGCAGCTTCAGAAATAGAATTATCTTTAAAGCAATCCTCTTTTAATGAAAACTATGAGTTTGAGAATGGCGCTCTCACCATGGCCGGCTTAACCTTATCTAAATCGGCCTCCTTTGTTGGAAAAACCGTTAAAGAAGCTGCTACACTTTTTTCTAAAATCCATTTTATACCCATTGTAATCCAACGTTTTGGCACCCAATACTCCCTTATCCCGCGTGGAGACACTGAATTTCAACGAGGAGACAATGTCGTGTTCATAACCTCTGAAGGTGGCGCAGATGAACTTTGCAAACTTACAGGGAAGGTTAACACGGAAATTAAAAATGTAATGATTTTAGGCGGAACCCAAATAGGCTACAAAACCGCAAGAGACTTAAGCGAAAAAGGTTTTAATGTAAAGCTTCTAGAGGGGAATAGAGATAGAGCTTTCGAAATCGCAGACACCCTTACAAAAGTATTGGTTATTAATAGCGATGGTAGAAATGTAGATGTTTTAGATGAAGAAAACATTGGAGATATGGATGCTTTTATAGCCGTTGGCTCCAATTCTGAAACAAATATCATGTCTTGCTTAGTCGCCAAATCTAAAGGGGTAAAAAAAACCATTGCTTTGGTAGAGAATATGCATTATTTCGATTTATCGCACTCTATTGGTATTGATACCTTGATCAATAAAAAACTATTGGCTGCTAACAATATATTCAGATACATCCGTAAAGGGGGTGTCGTTGCTATGACTAAGCTCAATAATTTAAATGCTGAGCTTTTGGAGTTTGAAGTAAAAGCCACTTCTGCTGTTTGCAATAAAACTATAAAATCTATTGATTTTCCTAGATCGGCTATTATTGGAGGTATTATTAGGAAAGGGGTTGGTATTATAGCACTGGGCAGTTTTAAAATTGAAGAAGGCGACCGTGTTGTAGTATGCTGTTTACTTCAATCTATAAAGCATGTTGAAAAATTATTTCGTTAAAAGCCCATTAGACATTGAAACTCAATTATAAAATTATTTTTCATTTTTTAGGATTACTACTGTTATTTAATGGTGGCTTCATGCTATTATCTGCCTTAGTAAGCTTAATTTATAAAGACGGGGTTAGCGTCCAACTCTTTTTAGCAGGCCTTATAACGTTAGTTACTGGCGTACTCATGATGTTTGCTACGCGCCATCATAAAAAAGAAATAAATAAGCGCGAAGGGTATATGGTCGTGACCTTTGGTTGGATTATCATGTCTTTATTTGGTACCTTACCTTATATTCTAACAGAAAGCATCCCTAGCTTTACCAATGCTTTTTTTGAAACCATGTCGGGGTATACCACCACCGGTGCAACCATTTTAAATGATATAGAAATAATACCAAAAGGGGTTTTGTTTTGGCGAAGCACGACACATTGGATTGGAGGTATGGGTATTATTGTTCTGGCGATAGCCATTTTGCCCTTATTGGGAATAGGCGGTATGCAATTATTTGCGGCTGAGGCACCAGGGCCAAGCGGTGATAAACTGCATCCCAGGATTACCGACACAGCAAAACGTTTATGGTTAATTTATTTTGGTTATACCGCTGCAGAAACCGTATTGTTAAAGCTTGCAGGTATGACGTTCTTTGACGCTATAAACCATTCTATGTCGACGCTTTCTACCGGAGGGTTTTCAACAAAAAATGCCAGTGTCGCATATTGGAACGACCAGCCCATTATTCAATATATTATTATATTATTTATGTTTTTGGCTGGAGCAAATTTTGTTTTGAGCTATTTCGCCTTTAAAGGTAGAATTCAAAAAATATTAAGAGATGAAGAGTTTAATCTGTACTTTAAATTTATCGCTATTTTCACCCTTATCGCTGCTTTAATCATTTATTTTCAAAGCGATTTATCTCTATCGTCCATACAACACAATATGGTTTGGGGCAAAGCGGAAAGCGCCTTTAGGCATGCCTTATTTCAAGTATTAACTGTTGTTACAACCACTGGTTTCATTACCGCCGATTACACGTTATGGACGCCATTTTTAGTGGTTTTCTTTTTCGGCCTTATGTTTTTAGGCGGCTCTGCCGGAAGCACTTCTGGTGGAGTTAAAGTGGTTCGGCATTTAATTCTTATTAAAAACGGCTTTTTAGAGTTTAAACGCACCTTGCACCCTAGCGCCATAGTACCCGTTCGCTACAACAATAAAGCGATCAACAGATTCATTGTCTTTAATGTTCTCGCATTTATCATCCTCTACATGCTTTCCTTTATCATTGGCGCACTGGTTTTTTCCATGTTCAACATAGACTTTGAGTCGGCCGTAGGGTTATCAGCATCGAGTTTAGGTAATATCGGGCCTGCTTTGGGCCAGTTTGGGCCCGTAAACAATTATGCAGCCTTACCGCCTTTAGCGCAATGGTGGGCCTCTTTATTAATGCTTATTGGCCGTTTAGAGCTTTTTACAGTGCTTATCCTTTTCACACCATTCTTTTGGAGAAATAGATAGTTTTACGTTTAAACGCTTTTATTTTACTAGCATCCTTTTGCGTAACTTTTTAAACATAGCTTTAGTAGTATATATATTACCATAATAATTATCGTTATAAGATGGTTAAGCGAACGCGGAAACATACCATACCCTTATTTTTTAAAAAGAAAGAAAGTAACAGTACACTTATAATTAACCAGAGAAAGCACAAACGTTTTTGATGAAATAACGGCATTAAAAAGACCACTTGAAAAAGCAGTCTTTTTATAAAATGATTATGTAATAGATTATTAATCTACAGCATCTTCAATGGCATCCCCAGCATCATCTGCTGCATCTTCGATACCATCTCCAACATCTTCTATTCCGTCTTCCATTTTCTCTCCGGTTGTTCTTGTATCTCTACACCCCGTTAAAATGGTTCCTAAAGAGAACAACAATATAAATATATAAGCTAATTTTTTCATTTTAAATAAATTTTGTGGTTAATAAATAATTAATACTAGATGTATTATCTTTTGATGCCACCACGAATTAGTGACAGTACAAATAATACAATAAATATAAAGAATAGTATTTTAGCTATTCCTGCTGATGCGCCCGCAATACCACCAAAGCCTAAAACTCCTGCTATTAATGCTATTATAACAAACGTAATTGTCCATCGTAACATATCTTTGTGTTTTTTTAGTTAATAGTTATCTTCCATTTTTCTTAGCAATCTAAGAAAAGGTACACGTCTTGGTTTTTTTAATTCTTTTTCTTAGCAATTTTTTTTAACCAATAATGTCTTCAAGTCTTTCTACAGCATTTAAAGCTGTTTTAACACTAGTCATTTGAGCAAATAACAACTCTTTTATAGGCAAGTAATCTGCAACGTTTTCCAATTGGTTCTCGTACTCGGTTACACTAGCTTCTTCACCCCTTATACACTCTTCTAAAAGAGCCTTGTCTGTATCTGCACTTAAAGTGGTTTTAAAATCGATCCAAGCCCTGTGCATTGTTCCCAGAATAGTTCCTTCGTCTGCTGGAGTAGCATTATACTCGCGAATCATAACATCTAATTGCGTTGCAAACTCGCTTCTTTGTCTCGCTTTAGCTTGCAGCCACTCTTTTAAACCCATGCTTTTCGCCTTGGTCATAACCTGCTTGTAGCCAGCTTCAGCGTCATAATTTTTCTGAAGCAATTCTTGTAATATATTTACAATTTCTTTATTTTCCTTATTGATCTCCATGATTTTCAATGTTTTAAAATCTGTTTTAAAATTGATATCTAATCCCTAGTGCGATATCTAAATCAAGATCATCACTATACTTATCATTAAAGCCTAGTTCTGGTCTAAAATCAAGCGACAACATTAAAGGAATCTCAAAACTGTATTCAATCCCGATGTCTCCAGCTATCACCCCGAAGGTACCATCATATCCATTGCCATCAAATGCTCCTATACCGGCACCTGCCCCTACAAACCAATTAAAACGATTTTCTATTGGCATAACCCATTGATAAAGCCCTATGAGTTTAAAAGCATCTACATCATTTGAATCTCTCCAGCCCAAATCAAACTCCAATCTGTTATTTGACTTTAAATACCGCTGATAAGAAACTTCGGCACCAAAACCACCATTATCGCCAATTCTTAACCCCAATGCATTTTTTGAAACATCTTGGGCATTGCCCAAAAAACAACTAAAGGCTATAAACAATGTTAATACTGGTATTATTAATTTTTTCATACTATTATTATAATTATAGTTTTGCAATGGATTTATTATTCTTTAGCCTCTGCATTTTCATTTGATTTTGCAGCGATTCTGTTCACAGAATACATGGGTGCAAATTTCAATTTAAGTGCGGCAATTTTTCTATTATCAGCGCTACTAAGACCTTCTTTCTCTACTGTATTCTTTCTTGTATCTATAGCTTCATATAATAGTTTTATTTCATCCCATTGTTCTCTCGAATAATTGTCTTTATTTGCATCTACTGTATCTACAAAGTTTTGATATACCGCCAAGATATTATCTTTATCGATCCATGAAAAATCCATATCATCTTTAACATAACGCTCTCCTAAAAGCGTGCTTCTAAAATTATTTTTAGATGCTGCAAGATCTTTCTCCTGCTTATCTGCAACTACTTTTTGTTTATACGCTTCAAATTCTGCCGTAGATGCTTCTATATCTTTATTAAATTGCTCTTTCTCGTCCACATGGATAAGATTTTCACTAGCGATCGCCTTATGGTTATTATAGCCATTTTCAATATTGGCCCAATTTGCATTAGCCTCTGCTAATTCTAAGTTAGATATGGAGTCTACATAACTTGTATAGGCTTTTACTTCTTTTTTAGCGTTTTCACTTTGCCCGTTTTGACATGACGTAAATGCCAATGCCAATGCGCATAATCCTGTGGTTATTTTTAGTGTTTTCATAATCTTTTAAAATTTATATTTTTTTTGAAATTATTTTGGTTGAAAGATATTGCACGGCGTACCCTAATAGGTTCTTGAAGATACCATTAGATTTTCCTACAACTAATTTTTTGGACAAATACCCACCTGCAAGAGAGACCAAAATCTCGAACAAATCTTTTTTTGCTTCCGGAGCCTCTTTAACATCTGTAAAAGCTCGTTTTAAAAGCTTCGATGGCCTTAATTCTGTAAGCGCAACATTTGCCTCCATTTTTAAGGCTAAAAGCTCATTATCTCTCTTGGTTTCTAAAGCTGCTATCCTTGCGTCTAGCTCTTGGTTTTTATTTTTATAGACTTTCATATTTTCCCAGGTTATCCTGAATATTTCCAGGCTTTACATTCGTTTAATTTCTCTTTTTTACTTTGGTCATTTTATCTATTACCAAATTGGTTATAGGCGTTTTTACCAATATGTCTTTAAAAAAATAGACTAAAAATGCGAGGATTAAATAAAAACCAGATACTATTAAAAAACCTAAGTAGTAATGTCCCATGTGCTCGCCTATATATAGGCTAGCTGTAACACTCACAAATAAAATAAATATGGAAACCATAAACAACATAATCATTCTACTTACAATAGACGATACAATATCTGCTGTGGTATCTATAGCATTAAGCTTTAATAATTCAATACTGGTTTCAGTATAATCTTTTGCTTTTTTATAAACAGAATCGAAATGTTGGGTTAGGGTTTCCATAAATTTTGTTTGTTAGGCTTTCTTAACTTCTTGGTTGATAGCGTTTTTTAAATCTTCCTTCTTAGTTTTTAAAATAGCTTCACCTTCTTCTTTTATAGAGGCGTATTTTTGCGATGCCGTCTCTACAAAATCATCAAAGCTTTCTTTTAGTTTGTCTTTTGCGTCTTGGGTTTTCGATGCAATTTTTTTTCTTGTTTTCTCACCTTTGTCAGGTGCAAACAATACTCCTACTGCGGTTCCTACTGCAACTCCTACGATAATTCCTAATAATGCTTTATTTGTTTTCATAATATTTAATTGTTTTTTTTATTAAAATTGTATTGTTTTTATTAATCTTTTTTTTTAAACAGACTTTCCGCCTATCAATCTTAAAAGAATTGCCACTACAGCGATAACTAATAAAATATGGATTAAGCCTCCAACGCTGTAAACAAAAACTCCTAATGCCCAACCTATAATAAGGATTACGGCGATGATATATAGTAAACTTCTCATGATATTAAAGTGTTAATGGTTAATAAATTATTTATTTTTTTGATTTGATTATGTTAGATTTTACAACGTCTTCCGAATGAAACAGTTTTATCATATGTTGCGCTTCTTCTAAAGTTGCCGATTGCCCTGAGGCGTGACCTTTTTTAGTTATTACAGACCATGTAAAAAGCGTATCTCCAGTTTCATTCTCACTTAAGGTTATAGGGGTAATACTTTTAGTAAACACTTTTGAGGCTCCTGCATGTTTTTCAATTTCCTTATTTACCTCATCGATACTTTTACAGGCTCCAGAAAAAACTCCAGCTTCAGTCTCGATACGCCAGTGATATATTTGATTAACACCGTTCTCTACATCCATGTTAGTGTGTTTTAATGCAGTTTCTATATTGTCTTTAATGACGTCTTCTTGAGAAGCAACAGAAGCATTCACATTGGCATAAAGCATCCCTGTTGCAATAAGACCTTTTGTTATGATGGATTTCTTTTTCATGCTATTATGCTTTTAATGTCCCTATAGTATTTTGTGTTTCAGCAAGTTTTGATTTTAATATCGGGTTTATCGTTCTTGAAAGTCTGCTAAAATCACTATTAGCTGTATTTGATAACGTATCTAAAACTTGTATTTGTTTTTTTATCTTTTCGATAATTAAACTCAAATTATTTTCAACAAACCCCACTTCATCATTGATGTTGCAATCGATAGCTATTGGATATTTTGGCACCGAAATCATTTTGTTCTGTGCTAAGGCTTTATAAACCGTGAAAATCTCCAATTGAGTTTTCTCTAAATCCATAACTAATTTTTCTATAGCCTTTTCAGATTCTGCTTCTTCTATGGATTGACATAGTCCAATAATATCTAAACTGTTTTGCGATGCTATTACCAATAGTTTTGCATTACGTTTGTTAGCATCCAACACATTTCTATTCGAAATAGCTTTGTCTGTATTATACATATTTCTGTTTTCGAAAACATGCTGACAAGACAGTGTAGAAAACATGAGTGCACATGTTGCAAATACCGTTATGTTTTTTATGTTGTTTTCGAATATCATTTTAAACTTATTTAATATGGTTACAAAGATGCAAAGGCTTTGAACATTTGATGTTACATCATTTTTTAGAGGACTTACATAATTCACATTTATATATAAAAAAGACCCTCAGTAAAATTATATTACAAAGATCATCAAGAAGTGTGTGTGCTATGTTACAGCATTTTAATTAATGCTTATAGGATTTCAACATCTATTTAAAAATCACATAGAGTATAGGCAAAAGACATTAATAGTTCTCTAGCCATACCTAAAGCGTACATGCTTTTTAATATTTTATAGGAAGGTAAATAGTGAAGGTTGCTCCAACGTTTGGTATGCCATGAGCCAGGATGTATCCATTATGGTTTTCGATAATTTTTTTGCATATCGATAATCCAATACCAGTTCCAGAATATTCATCTTTATTATGGAGCCTGTTGAAAAGGACGAATATTTTTTCTGCGTAAGTATTATCAAATCCAATACCATTATCTGAAAAAGCAATTTTGTGATAAAATACTTTTTTAGCTTTTTTAATATGAGGATCTTCTGAAGCTCTTATTTTTTCGTAAGTAATCTTTATTTGAGTAGACCTATCTGCAGATGAATATTTAATGGAGTTACCAATTAAATTTACAAACAATTGCTGGATTTGAAAAGGGATAACATTTATCTCTGGGATGGATTCCGCTTGGATACTAACATTGTCTTTAGTAATTACTTCTGCCAAATCTTGTTTTGCTTTTTCTAATAATACATTCAAACTTGATTTCTCAAAAACTTTATCGGCTTTATTGCTTCTCGAAAACTGTAGTAAATCGTCTATTAATAATCGCATCCGGGTGGCAGCAGATTTAATCCTTTCCATATAAACCAAACCAGATGCCGATAATGTTTGGGCTTCTTTCTCTTCTAAACGAGATAAGAAGGTTTGTATTTTTCTTAAAGGTTCTTGTAAATCGTGACTTGCAACATGGTTAAAAGCAGATAGCTCTTTATTATTGCGTTCCAGTTCCAAATTACGTTCGGCTAATTTTTTAAGATTGTTTATTTCGTCTGTTATGTCTGTACTGGTTCCTAAAAGCTGTTTACTCCCTTCATCATCAGAAAGCGTTTTGCCATAAGCTTTTAAGTGCCTAATATCTCCATTTTTACGAATCACTCGATAATTCACATAAGGCAAATCCTTTAAATCGATCATTTTCTTAAAGGCTTTGCTCAGTTTTTTTCTGTCTTTTGGATGTACAAATGCCATAAAATTCTCGATGGTAGGCTTAAAAGACTGGGGCTCTTCACCCAATAAACGATAAAAATTATCGGAATACACAAACCTATTATCATCGATATGCCACACCCAGTTCCCATGATGACTAACAATTTCCGATAAATTTGCAGACTCTTTAAATATTTCCAATTCGGCATTAGCCGCCTTTAATCGCTTTAAATTGGATATCACCTTAGAATATGCTAAGTACATTAACAAGAGCGACATGAGTAAAACCAAATACAAAAAAATAGGTGTAAATTTCAAGTTTTTTTGGAGGTCATTTTTTTGATTTTCTAATAAACTATTTTCCAAACCCATCATTTCCTCTACCTTGTCACGAACGTCGTCCATGGCCATTTTACCCTCTAAAAAATATTGCTTAAAATTTGAATCTTCTAAATTTGAAACTGCAGAAAAACGGAATGACTTCTCGAAATAAGCCATACGTATATCGATTAAGGAATTGAGCTCTTTTAAATTAGCCTGTTGAACGGGATTATCTTTAGTAAGCTCTCGTAATTCTACAAAGCAATTATTTATGTTTTCTCTACCTGCCTCATAAGGGTCTAAGTATATCGGATTATTAGTAATAATAAAGCCCCGCTGCCCTGTTTCGGCATCTTTTAGGTATGAAAACACTTGTTCCAACTGGACATTTACCTTGTAAGTATGCGTTACCAAATCTGAAGATTTAGATAAATCCCCCATGTTTCTATAAGTCATGCCCCCAATAAAAAGTATGACAAGAGAGCAGGCAAAAAATATACTTTTTACAAACCAGGGCATTTTATAGAGTCGGTTTGGCATAGGCTTATAGTCGCAGTAAGAAATTATCTTTATTAAGCCCGTTCGTGTGGTATTGCCAGTTTGTGGTAACCACTTCAGAAAGCACCTTTTTTAAAACCTTAAAGCTGCTCGGTTTTTTTATATAAATATTGGCCCCCTGCACAAAGGTTTTCTCTATATCCTCCTCTGAAGCAGAAGTAGAATAAATAGCAATGGCAATATCATTAAATTTCGGATTAGCTTTAATTTCACTTAAACACTCTAAGCCATTTTTACGTGGCATATTTAAATCCAAAAATAAAACATGGGGCAATGCACTATCGCTAGAGTTTAAATAATCCATTAAATACAGACCATCTTTAAAGGTTTCTACCTTAGTTCCTATTTTCAACTCTTCGAAGGCTTCTGTAAAAAACATGCGATCGTCTTCATCATCATCTGCCAATATTATATGGACGTAATCTTCTTTCATAACGAAAAAATTTATTTCTGTTTGTTCATTAATTCACGTCTTTTAACGATAATACGTTGAAAAGCAGAAGGCGTAATGCCAGTTGTATTTTTAAATTGTGTGCTTAAATGTGCTACACTAGAATAGTTAAGTTTAAAAGCAATTTCAGTTAAACTGAAGTTGTTTTTAATTATAAGTTGCTTAGCAAGTTCTATTTTTTGCAAAATAATAAAATTCTCAATAGAAGTATAAGTAACCTCTGAGAATAAGTTTGAAAGATAGCCATAACTATGTCCTAACGTATCGGATAAGTAGGCTGATGTTTTTACATTTACAACAGTATCCTCATTGAAAATCATGTCTACAATAGTATCTTTAATTTTTTGTACCAGAATACTTTTTTGATTTTCAACCACGTCGATGTGATACTCACTTAAAGATTCGCTAAGTGAATTTAATTTCTCTATGGGAAGTTTTTCTAAAAGCTCCACTTCGCCAAAACCGATAACACGATGCTTAACAGCATGTTGATCTAGTGTGTCCTGCAAAACTTTTTTGCATATGGCATGAAAATCGAACTTTAAATATAAAATCATGTGCTCATTTATAAATTCCTGTAAATTTAGCACATTATTATTATTTACCCCTTATTTTTCGCCAACGTTTTAAACGGTTTCTAGCTTCGCTTTGCAAATGCTTATTAATAGGTTCTCCTATTAAAAAGCCATACGCTTTTAACCCAGGGGTATTATCAAAAATAATTTTTAGTGATGCGATTAATGGTAAGGCTACAACCATCCCAAAAACCCCCCATAACATTGAAAAAAGAAAAAGCGATAGTATGGCCACAAATGCATTGATACTTACTTTTGATCCGGTTATTTTTGGTGTAATTATATTACCCTCTAAAACCTGTACAAACCAAAATATAGCAATAACACCAAAAGCATACCAAGCACTATCTTTAGTTGCTAACGCAACCAATGCTGGTATTAGTGAGCCAATAATAATGCCTATGTAAGGTATCAACAAGAGAAATGCTGCAAAAAAACCAAAGAAAATTGCGTTTTTAATTCCCAAAATCATAAGCCCTGCAGTATTCAAAACCCCAACAATACCAATAACCTTAGCTAAGCCCACTAAATAATTTCTTTGGATACGATAGATTTTTCCAATCATTTTATTTAGAAATGATTTTGTTTCATTTCTAAATAATTTATAAAGAAATATTCTTAAAAACCTTCTAAAATATAAAAAGAAAAACAGAGATATAGGGATTAAAATAATATTGCTTAAAATCGATCCAGATTCTGATAAGAATCCACCGATTTTAGCCATATTAGATTTTATTAAATTCTCAATTTTTAAATCATTGGAAATCGAATCGTTTTTACTAATGTTAAACGTTTCTTGAAAGTATCCAACAATTCTATAATATAACTGAGATATCTTTTCGGCATAATCTTCGCCACTGCTTATAAAATTATTAAATTGAGAATAAATAATGAGAAGAAGGGATGCTACAGAAATAAAGATAACCAATATAGAGACTAAGGTTGCAAATAGACGATTCCACCTCCAACGTCGCTCTAAAAATCTTTGTACAGGGAACACTAAAACCGCTAATATCATGGCTAATAATAACGGTATAATTATGGGTTTCAACACATAAAGTATAAAAATAATGGCAATAAAACCAATTAAATTAAGAGAATAGTGGTTTTGAAAATTGCCAGATTTGGTATTCATAAAATGTAATGAGTTATAGTTATTTCATGTGCTAAATTTTAAAAAAATGCCCTACTTACCAATTCAGTAACTAACCAACCAAAACTACTTACGAAATTAATGGTGTTCGGGCAAGATTTATATTATAATCTAGAAATTATCTGATGTAATTCCTCTTTCGATTTACCTAGTTTTTTTTGAATTTTCCCTAAAGTTTCATCTTCTTTTCCTTCTGCCATAAGCAGATCGTCTTCAGTTAAGCTAGCATAATTTTGTTTTAATTTACCTTTAACTTCTTTCCAATTTCCTTTTAATTCTGTAGTATTCATAATGTTGTTGTTTTTAAAAGTTAATATTTAAAAAATGATATTTTTAAGCTTTATAACGTCTTAAAACCCAAGCTTTAGATTCATGATCTAAAATTAATGCCGTTAAAAAATCAACGGTACCAAAGTCTTCCGACTCTTCTTCCATACTTGCAATCATTTCTCTTAATCCTGAAATTATTTTTTCATGGTCGCTAAGTAATTCACCTATCATATGGTCTTGATCTTCATATTTAGAAGACTCTTTTATGGTCGCGTGTTTTAAAAAATCTTCCATAGTCCCTATGGCTTTGCTGCCCAATTTACCGATTCGCTCTGCCGTTTCATCAATTATCTTTTCTATGTCATGGTACTGGTTCTCAAATAATTTATGCAATTCCATAAAACTGTTTCCAGCAACATTCCAATGAAACTTTCTTAATTTCACGTATAAAACCATTTCGTTGGACAATACTACAGTTAGGTTTTCAACACTTTTGTCTAAATCTTTTTTAGTAAGGCCTATATTTAATTTCATAATGTAAATTTTATTTTTTAATTTCTTTTAATGTGCTCTACAAAATTAAAGCTAAAGAGCGGCAAAAGCATTACACAATTTTGGCTGTTTGTTATAGAATTACGATCAACAACCTAAAAAGACATTTCTCCCTTTTAATAAACCAATACATTCTTGTTTTTTGGGATCTCTAATTTTGGAGTTAGGAGTGCTTTAAACTTTTTCCTATAACATTCATAAAGTGTATTGGTTTCTGGGGTAATTGGTTCTTCCATTTGCTTTGAAAGCATATCCAGCATTAAATCATCTATTTTACAACACTCCTTTACGATCAAACTAGCATCAAGTTTAAAAACCTTAAGCTTCATATCCAACCACATCTTACCAATCTTTCCTTTTAATGTAGTATTAGATCTAGGTGGCACTTCGTAGTGCTGTAAAAGCGTTAGGATTTTCATAATAAAATCAGTCGTTAACTCCTGTTTTTCTGTTAGCCATTGAACAAGCTCTGAATTAACCGTATTAATTTTCAGCTCCTCATAGCTTGATTCGGCATCAAAACTCAACTCTAACATTTTATGCAAGGAGTCTGTTTTTATATCTTGATTAATTTGAGTTCTCATAATATCGAGGGATTAGAATGATTAATTAATTAGCCAAAGATATTTAAAGAGTCCGCCTTAAGATTTATACGATTCTTCTGAAAGTTTACATAATTTCTATGGCTAAGCTTAAACAACCATCAACCACCAGATAAACAACCACTTAAAAAAAAAAAAAAAAACTTGAAGTTTACGGGAATAAAAAAACCCGTCCTGTTTAAAACTGACGGGTTTTTAACTATTTAAAAATTTGATTTATGACGCTAAAGCACTTTTGATGCGTTTAATAGCTTCTATAATTTGTTCTTGGGAAGCTGCGTAAGAAATACGAATACATTCTGGATTTCCAAAAGACTCACCATCTACGGTAGCCACTAAAGCTTCCTCCAATAAAAACATGGAAAAATCGGAAGCATTATTTATAGTGTGCCCTTTAAAAGTCTTTCCAAAGTAGTAAGAAATGTTTGGGAACACATAAAAAGCACCTTCTGGTGTATTGGTTTTAAATCCTTCAATTTCGTTTAAAAGTCCTAAAATCAAGTCTCGACGCACTTTAAATTCGTCAATCATATACTTTACGCGACTTGGCGATTCGTTAAGCGCCGTTATAGTTGCACGTTGGGCAATACAGTTGGCCCCACTAGTAATTTGACCTTGCATTTTATTACAAGCACGCGCAATTTTCTCAGGAGCACCAATATACCCTATACGCCAACCCGTCATAGCAAATGCCTTAGAAACACCATTAACTGTAATGGTACGATCGTACATATCTTCAAATTGAGCCATACTCGCATGACCGCCCACGTAGTTAATATGTTCATAAATTTCATCTGAAACTACATAAACATTAGGGTATTTCACCAATACATCTGCCAAGCCCCTCAACTCTTCTTTACTGTAAATAGAACCACTAGGGTTACAAGGCGAACTAAACCAAATCATTTTGGTTTTAGGAGTAATGGCGGCTTCTAACTGTTCTGGCGTCATTTTAAAATCGGTTGCAATGGTTGTTTTAACCTCAACAGGCACACCGTCATTCAATTTAATAAGATCGGCATAACTAACCCAGTAAGGACAAGGCATTATCACCTCATCACCTTTGTTTGTCATTACCGCAGCAATATTAGCAAGCGATTGTTTCGCCCCAGTAGAAACTACGATTTGCGCTGGCTTATATGTTAACTCATTATCACGTTTAAACTTGGTTATTATGGCTTGTTTCAATTCTGTATAGCCATCTACTGGAGAGTACGAATTGTAATTTTCATTAATAGCCTGGATAGCCGCATCTTTAATAAAGTCTGGGGTATTAAAATCGGGCTCACCTAAGCTTAAACCGATAATATCCTTTCCTTCTTCTCGAAGCTCTCTGGCTTTTGCAGCCATAGCCAACGTAGCAGACGTAGCCATGTTTAAAATTCTATCAGATAGTAATTGCATGTCATTATTTATTTATGAAGTAACTCTAAAATTTATGCGAAGCTAGGTTTTTCACCTAACACTTTTAATTGATTGTAATGCTCGGAAACTGCGGTCCAAAATGTTTTATATTCATTGTAAGGCAAACTAAATTCCCTCGCAGTTTCTTTAACTATTTTTGCTATTTTACTATAATGTATGTGACTGATATTAGCAAATAAGTGGTGTTCTACCTGTCTATTTAAACCGCCTGTATAAAATTCTACCAACCAGCTTTTAGGAGAGAAATTTGATGTTGTAAACAATTGATGGATGGCCCATGTGTTTTTCATATTGCCAGATTGATCTGGTAATGGCATTTCTGTATTAGGCATAACGTGTGCCAATTGAAAAATAACACTCAAAATAATACCTGCCGTATAATGCATGATAAAGAATCCTATTAAAACTTGCCACCAAGCAAACCCTAAAGACAATGGCAAAACCACCCATATGGTATAATAAACTATTTTTCCAATAATCAATTTAGTCCATTGCGTTGCTGGATGCGGCATTTTACCATAGGCCAGTTTTTTCTTAAGATACTTATATGTTTGAATAAAATCTGTGGTTATCGCCCAATTTGCAGTTAACAACCCATATAAAAAGAAAGCATAATATTTTTGATATTTATGAACCCTAAGCCATTTTGTATGTTCTGAAAAACGGATAATCCTTCCCGCATCTATATCTTCATCATGCCCTTGAATATTGGTATACGTGTGATGTAGAACATTATGCTGAACTTTCCAGTTATAATCATTTCCAGCTAAAATATAAATACTACTGCCCATTAATTTATTAACCCATTTTTTACTAGAAAAAGAGCCATGGTTTGCATCATGCATCACATTCATCCCCACACCTGCCATGCCTACTCCTACAATTATCATCAATAATATTTGTGCCCACACGGGTAAATCAATCGTTAAAATCAAAACCACTGGCACGATCAATAAAGAAAACATAATAATGGATTTGATGTATAATTTCCAATTTCCAGTTCTCTTAATATTGTTTTCTTTAAAGTAATTATTCACTCGAGAATTGAGGGTTTTAAAAAACTTTGCAGAGTCTGTTCTTGAAAATGAAAGTGTTTGTTTTGTCATGCTATTATTGTTAATATGATTAGTATTAATAGAGTAGATCATATATGCTGCAAAGATATGTATAAACCAACTGAACTAATAACGTTTTTTTATAAAAAAATGCATATAAAAAGTATATTTTTGTTGAAAATTTAACAGAAAAGCCGCAGAGACATTACATATACAAACTTTGGGCCACTGCCTTTTACAGCGAACTCCACTTAAACAATTTAAAAACAAATGGATCTTATTTTAAAATATTTCCCGAATCTTACAGAAGATCAAATTGAAAAATTCAACAAACTTCAAATGCTTTATGAAGATTGGAATTTAAAAATCAATGTGGTTTCTAGAAAAGATATTGACGAACTGTATTTAAGACACGTGCTACACTCGTTAGCTATTGCAAAAATTATTACGTTTAAAGAAGGCACTAAAATCCTGGACGTTGGTACAGGCGGCGGTTTTCCAGGAATTCCTTTGGCTATCTTATTTCCAGAGTGCTCATTCCATCTAGTGGACAGTATTGCAAAAAAAATTAAAGTGGTAAATGAAGTGGTTGAAGGTCTAGGCCTTACCAATGTAAAAACAACCCATAGCAGAGTTGAAGAGATTAATGATACGTTCGATTTTATTGTAAGCCGTGCCGTTGCAGCTATGCCCACCTTTGTTCATTGGACTAAAGGAAAAATAACCAAACAGCAAAACCACGATTTAAAAAATGGTATTCTCTATTTAAAAGGAGGCGATTTAACAGAGGAACTTCAAGATTACAAAACCACCACACTTTATAATTTAAGCGACTTTTTTAATGAAGATTTTTTTGAAACGAAAAAAATCGTGCATTTACCCATAAAGTATAGAGGATAATTGTTGAAGATATAGAAAAATGATTTTAACTGAAGCTATAGAAGTGTTGTGTGTAATGCAAAAAATCACGAAAACCAAATGAATTTGGACTTTCAATTGAACTTATTACCTACTCAATCTGATTTAAAAAAAATTGAAAAATGGTTAATTGAGGAAGACAAAACATCTGGAAAAGGCTTTTATTGCAATTGGACAATTATAGAAAAATCATTTAGAAATAAGGAGTTTATAACTTTAAATTATAATAATTTCCCAATCGGATTTTTAGTTTGGAGCAAAGGAGAAATTTATGCCGAAATTGACATAATGGAGATTAAACCTGAAAATCGAAATAGCGGAATTGGAAAATATTTCTTTAACCAAATTGCTGATTATTTTAAAGAAAAAGGGTTTTTAGCTATTAAATTATTTTGCTCACCAAAAGAATCAGAAAAATTTTGGAAAAAAATGGATTTTATCAAATTTCCTGACATAGGATACTCTGAATCTGATTTGACTTACTATAAACCATTAATCGAAATTCAACAAACAACAAAAAACGATTCAGATAACAAAATCGAATTATGGAACGTTGAACCTGTTTTGACCCCTATAAAACAAGAGTAATCTTTTAAATTTCGATTATTAATTATGCGTTTAATTTTCTCATTATTATTAGCTGTTTATCAGCGTTCCATTTTT
>NZ_JBHMFC010000075.1:0-555 GCF_042427585.1 Mariniflexile ostreae
CAAGCTTTGTACATTCCAAACCCTAAAGGCTGCATAAGACAGTCGCTAAAAGTACCTTTTTTTTTAGTAAAGGGCAGGGGCAGGTCTTTGGTGGTTGCTAACAGTTTTTCTGAACACGCTTGGTCGTTAACATAAATAGTGCTTTGGGTGGCGACCTCAAAATCGGCCAACGTTGTAGGCACTTTTGCTTTGTCGCACTTGCATTTTGCGCCTTGGCATACGGTGTATACCCCTGCCTTGTTTGGTTTGGCTGAAGCCCCTGGGTTTTCTGTATTATTATCTGCCATATTGCTAAACTTATTTTAAAGTTAATACAACTTGTTTTTTATTATTAGTATACATATGCTTGAGTCTGCCCTCTCACGCTTATAATATAAAAGTGTGCACATTTTGCATCTCTATTTTTAAAACCAATATTACTTGCTCCCTTTTGTATATAAGCATAAACCCACTATGTTTTTATTATTCCAAACTTTATAACTAATTATTACCTCCTTATTAGTTGTTTACCTAAAGTATGGCCTGGTTTTAAAAACATAGCTCCACAACTATTCA
>NZ_JBHMFC010000076.1:0-534 GCF_042427585.1 Mariniflexile ostreae
AAGTAAGGCTTAATGGATTAATAACAATAAAAAAAAGCAAAGAATTAGGTGGGTTCTTTGCTTTTTTTGATAGTCTTTAAGTTTTTTTTAAAACTCACTCATAATAGGGCACAATTATCCTATGTTTTTTATTGGTTTTTTAAAAATTTATGCTACGCTTCCTAAAGATCCCTGTTGCATTCTTCTACCAATTTCAAGGCAATTAGCTGTGTGTATTCCAAAAAATATCCAAAGTATTTCCGTGGCTTTGGTTTTTGCTTTAATTTTTTTTAGGTGGTAATGTTCTTTTTCTTTTCCAAAACTACCTTCTAATCGCGATGCGCGCTCTTTGGTAATCATCGCTTTTAATTTCTTTTGTTGATGATGATGTTTTGAGGGTTTTCCTTTAGGTTTAAAATCGGTTTGTATCGTGTTGCCTGTAGCAAAAACTCTGTTTTTGTTAGTGGCATAAATAGCATCTGCTCCGGCTATTTTTACTTTTATTTTGGTAAGTCCTTGGGCTTTGTAAATCGTGTTTTTAAACTGGGTACCTTC